>CALEOQ010000145.1 GCA_937910255.1 uncultured Caulobacteraceae bacterium
GAGGATGGTAAGAGCAGTGAGGGAGACGGGAGTGCGGGGGGAGAGGGGGGGGGTGGGGGTGTTTTTTTTTTTCAAGCGGAAGACGGCATACGAGATTACGACGTGACTGGAGTTCAGACGTGTGCTCTTCCGATCTTGGAGAAGCTGCTGGCGGTGACGCTGGGCGACGCCTTCCAGGCCCAGACCGGACCCAAGCCCGTCTGCGGCTGCACCCACCACGGCCATGAAGTGGTGCGCAAGCGCATCATTTCCGAGGGCCTGAAGTCGATTCCGGCCGTCATGCAGGCCCTGGAATGGACGACGCCCGAGGGCTGCGCCAGCTGCCGCCCGGCGCTCAACTACTATCTGATCTGCGCCTGGCCGGGCGACTATCAGGACGACAAGCAGTCGCGCTTCGTCAACGAGCGGGTCCACGCCAACATCCAGAAGGACGGCACCTATTCGGTCGTGCCGCGGATGTGGGGCGGCATGACCTCGCCCCAGGAACTGCGAGCCATCGCCGATGTGGCCGACAAGTTCGCCATCCCCGCGGTCAAGGTGACCGGCGGCCAGCGCATCGACCTGCTCGGCGTCAAGAAGGACGACCTGCCTGCGGTCTGGGCCGATCTCAACGCGGCCGGCATGGTCTCAGGCCACGCCTACGCCAAAGGTCTTCGAACTGTGAAGACCTGTGTCGGCACCGACTGGTGCCGGTTCGGGACCCAGGATTCCACGGGCCTCGGCGTGCGCCTGGAGAAGTTCATGTGGGGGTCCTGGGCCCCGGCCAAGGTCAAGCTGGCGGTCTCCGGTTGCCCGCGCAACTGCGCCGAGGCCACCTGCAAGGACATCGGCGTGGTCTGTGTCGACTCGGGCTTCGAGATCCATATCGGCGGCGCGGCGGGGCTGCACATTCAGGGGACCCAGCTGCTGACCAAGGTCGCCAGTGAGGATGAAGCCGTCTGGGCCATCTGCGCCATCACCCAGCTCTATCGCGAGGAGGGCTGGTATCTGGAGCGCATCTACAAATGGATGGCCAGGGTCGGCCTGGAGGAGATCCGCGCGCAAATCGAGGACCCGGAGGCGCGCAAGGCCCTCTACGACCGCTTCGCCTATTCGCAGCGCTTCTCCCGCACCGACCCCTGGGCCGAGCGGGTCGCCGGTCGCCATGCCGACGAGTTCAATCCGCTCAGCCGCCGCCTGGAGTTCGAACGCGTATGAACGCCCTGGTCAAGGATCCGCAGATCACCTGGATCGATGTCGGCGCCGATACCGACATCCCCCGCCGCGGCGCCCGTCGCCTGAAGGGACCGCAAGGGGATATCGCCATCTTCCGCACCGGCGATGGTCAGGTCTTCGCGCTCATGGACGCCTGTCCCCACAAGGGCGGCCCGCTCAGCCAGGGCATCGTCCACGGCGCCTCGGTGACCTGTCCGCTGCATGGCCGGGTGATCGACCTGGCTACTGGCGAGTCCCTGGGCGCCGACGCCGGCAAGGGTTGCGCTCCCGTCGTGCCGCTGGAGGTGCGTGAAGGTCGCCTGTTCATCGGCCTGGTCCGGACCTGAGGCGCCCGTGGTCGAGACGCGCACCACCTGTCCCTATTGCGGCGTAGGCTGCGGGATTGCGGCCCGCGCCGAGGGCCGTGCCCTGGCGGTCGAAGGCGACGCGGGCCATCCGGCCAATCTCGGCCGCCTCTGTTCCAAAGGCACGGCCTTGGCCGATACGGTCGGGCTGGAGGGACGGTTGCTGTCGCCGGAGATCGGCGGGCGACAGGCGCCCTGGGCCGAGGCGACCCGACTGGTGGCGCGGCGGTTCTCCGAGACTATCGCCCGGCACGGCCCGGACTCGGTCGCCTTCTATGTCTCGGGCCAGCTGCTGACCGAGGACTACTACGCCGCCAACAAGCTCATGAAAGGCTTCATCGGCTCGGCCAATATCGACACCAATTCAAGGCTTTGCATGGCCTCGGCGGTGGCGGCGCACAAGGCTGCCTTCGGCGCCGACCTGGTGCCCGGCTGCTATGAGGATCTGGACCTCGCCGACCTCGTCGTCTTCTCCGGCCACAACGCCGCCTGGACCCATCCGGTGCTGTTCCGGCGGATGGAGGCGGCCCGGGACCGCGGCCAGCGGCATGTGGTTGTCGATCCCCGCCGCACCGACACCGCCGAGATGGCGGACCTCCATCTGGCCCTGGCGCCTCAGACCGACGTGCGGCTGTGGAACGGGCTGCTCGCCAACCTGATGGATCGGGGCGCGGTGGACCGGGCCTATGTGGCCGCCCATGTGAACGGTTATGGCGCGGTGGTCGAAAGTCTGGTGCGCGATGATCAGTCGCCCGCCGCCGTCGCCGCCGACTGCGGCCTGGACCTGGCCGACCTGCAAACCTTCTACGACCTCTTCGCCGCCACGCCGCGGACGGTCAGCCTGTTTTCCATGGGGGCCAACCAGTCGGCGCAAGGGGTGGCCAAGGGCTTGGCCATCCTGAACGTCCACTTGGCGACCGGGCGGATCGGCAAGCCCGGCGCCTGTCCCTTCTCGATCACCGGCCAGCCCAACGCCATGGGAGGGCGAGAGACGGGCGGCCTGGCCAATACGCTGGCCGCCCACATGGACTTCACCGACGCCGACTGCGCCCGG
>CALEOQ010000146.1 GCA_937910255.1 uncultured Caulobacteraceae bacterium
CGCCATGCAGTCCGGACACGCCAAGTCCCGCGAATGGGTCCTGGAATTCGAGCCGGCCAGCGCGCGCAGACCCGACGCCCTGATGGGCTGGACCCAGACCGACGACACCCGCACCCAGCTGCGCCTGTCCTTCGACACCAAGGAGGAGGCCGTAGCCTATGCCGAGCAGCACGGCGTCGCCTTCGAAGTCTTCGATCCCAAGCCGGCCAAGCGCATCATCAAGGCCTACGCCGACAACTTCGCCTTCGGCCGCAAGGTCCCCTGGACCCACTGAAGCCGCAGGCCAGGGCGCCCTTAGCTCAACCGGATAGAGCATCCGCCTTCTAAGCGGACGGTTGCAGGTTCGAGTCCTGCAGGGCGCGCCAGCGGCCTAGCGCCGGCGTCGCAGCCGCCATCCGGCGACCAGGCCCGCAAGAATGATCAGCCCGCTGCCGGCCAGCATCCAGATGGTCATCGCCTCCGCCCGCATGACGAACATCAAGGAGTCGATCTTGCCGGTCTTCCAGTAGACCCACTCGCTGGCGAGGCGCGTGGCCGTCAGGTCGCCGCCGGTTTCCAGCACGACGATCCCGTCACCCGTGGCGGGATCCAGACGCACCGCGGTGTTGATGGCCGGCTCGTTGTCGCCATCGTGGCCGATGATGAAGGCCCCGCGTCCATTGGGGGCGTAGAGCATCGTGCCCAGCCCCCAGATGTCCGCGCCGAACTGCGCAGCGTGCGGCTCCCGCATGGCGGCGCGTGTTTGCGCCGACAGAACCGCGTCCGGTTCGGGAGAGGAAGGCGCCTGGGCTGCAACGAAACGCGCCATGTCGCCGGCGCTCGTAAACAGCGACGCCGCCCCCAGCGCTGTGTAGCGTCGAAGGGGCTCGGTCGCGCCGCCCAAGGTGAAGCTTTGCGCCAAGTCGCGCCGGGACGCCTCATCGAAGTCGAAGGTGGTGTCGTCCATGCCGAGCGGCTGGAACACCTCCGCCTGCATGTAGTCGGCGAAGGGCTGGCCGCTGACCTCTTCCACAATGAGCTGCAGCAGGGTGTAGCCGCCCCCCGAATAGTCCCAGCCGCTGCCCGGTTCGGTCACGACACGCACCGCGCCATCCGCCCCTGGCGAGGCGTCACGGGCTTGGGTCAGGGACTCTTCCAAGGACTGAACCTCGTCGGCGGACGCGAAGCCGGCATAGCCGAGACCGTCGCCCAGCCCAGCGGTATGGCTGAGAAGCCGGCGCACCGTGACGCCGTTTTCGTCGAACGGGCCGTCCGGCAAGCGCCAGCGTGTAAGGTAGGTGGCCACCGGCGCATCCAGGTCGATCCTGCCGTCCTCGACCAGGTTCATGACGCCCCAGGCGGTCAGCCATTTGCTAAGGGAGGCGACCTGAAACAGGGTTTGCGGCCCCACCGGCGCCCCAGCCGACACGTAGTGATCGCCGGCTATCACCCCATCCTCGATGACCACCATGGCGAGGTTGCCCACGCCACCATCTGCGATCTGCGACCGTGCGGCGCTGATGAAGGCCTCAGGCTCCGGCGAGGAGGTTACCGGCTTGCGGCCCCATCCCTCGCTGAAACCAAAAAAGACCAGGCCGCACCAAACTACCGCTGCGACGAGGGTCACCGCCGCGATCAAGACTAGGCGTTTCACGGCGTCTCCATCTGTAGGTCGCCGGTTGAGCGACTTACGTCGATCGCCCCGGCCTAGAAGCTTAACCTTAGCATGAGGACGAACTTGCTTCGACCCCTCGGCAAATGGCGCGCTAGGGGCCAACGGCCATGATCAAGTTTGCGCGATCTGTCGGCTGCGCCACAGACGAGCTCGTCCCCAGATGGTCATAGTCTTTACTAAAATGACCCCGGGCGCGGGAGCTTGGACGGGAGAAGCGCATGGTTTGGTTGGAGAAGGCCGGAGCAGCGTTGGACAATGTGGTGACGGTGACGCCTGTAGAGGGCGGATGGTCGGTGACCTCCTCCCTGGCCGATCACCCCCTGATGGTCTTTTCGGGCGCGCACGCCGAGGCCAAGGCCCGCAGCCTGGCGGAGCTGATCGCCTCGGCCGGGGGCGACGCCCAGGTGATCGTGCATGACCGGCGCAACGCTCTGATCG
>CALEOQ010000147.1 GCA_937910255.1 uncultured Caulobacteraceae bacterium
TCATCGCCCCATCGATTGGCAATGCGGCCAGCTGCATGGCAGAGGGCGGCCGTCCGGTTGGCGAAGATCGGATCGCGCGCCCAAACGCCCCACGCATCGCCCGCACCGCTCGTGCGGGTGTCAGCCGAGACCGAGACGCCCCAACGGCCCCGCTCAGAGCGATAGAGGCGGACATCCGCGGTCGGATAGCCATCCCACGGCTGCGCGACGATCTCGAAGGGGTCAGCTGGCCAGACCTCTCCCTCGATCGTAGTCGAGCCCGAAATCTTCGCGTTGATCGCCCGAGCATCCCGCGCCTTCGCGACGACGACGGCGGCTTCCTGAACTGCCCGGGAGAACCGCAGCTCTCCCTCGGCCGCCACCTCCTCAATGTCGGTCTGGACCTCCGCGCCTTCGCGAGCTTGGCGCGCGGCCCGGGTCAAGGGGTGGGTGTTCCAGTAGTCAGCGATGCGGGCCTCGACCTCCTTCTCATTCCCCAGGCCCCGGCCATCCCGCACGGTCTGGCGCAGGGCTTCCCAGGTGAAGTCGCGGGGGTCGGCCTCGTGGCGGGCGACGTCTTCGGGTGCGGCGTCGCGGAGGACCTGGAGCATTTCCTGGACCGAGCGCGGGTTGCGGCCGGTCTTCAGCGCCGCCTCGCGGGCGGACCAGCCGGTCTCTTCCACCAGGGCCTGGTAGCCGCGAGCCTCCTCGATCAGGGCGAGGTTCTGGCGCTGACCGTTCTCGACCAGGGCGATGAAGCTGGTCTGGCCGGCGGTGTTCTCCCGCTGGATGGCGCGCAGCCGGCGGTCGGCCGGCCAGCGGCCCTGCTCGATCAGCAGGCCGACGGCCCGCCAGCGGCGCTCGCCGGCCGACAGGGTGTGGACGCCGTCCGGGTCGGCGGGAAAGACCACCAGGTTCTGCAGCACGTCGTCGGCCGCCTCGATCGCGTCGGCCAGGCCGGCGATGGCGTCATCGTCGATGGTCTTGCGCGGGTTGAGGGGGTTGGCGCGGATCTCGTCGTGGCGCAGGAGCAGGACGTCGCTCGCTGGGTCAGCCTCGACGTCGCGCGAGTCCTGGTGGGCCGCCTTCGCCGGGCTGTGCCCAGCCGACCCGCCGCGGCCCTGGGCCATGTCGATGGCGGAGAGCGCGGCGTCGCCGGCCGGGGAGAGGCGATAAGGCTCGCCGTCAGCCTTGATCACCAGGACCTCGCGGACCAGGACGCCGATGTCGCGGGACATGTTCTTGGCCGCCCGGCCGGTGGCGTGGGCCACCTCGCTGGGGGTGCGGAGATCGCCGCCGGCGATGGCGCGCAGGACGTCGGCGTTGGTGGCGGCCAGGGCAAGGGCTTGGGACGTGACGGCCTCGGCTGCGCTGGCGGGGGTGTGGGCGTTCATCGGGCGTGGCTTTCTGGATCGGAAGCGGGAAGGGCGGGGGTCCAGCCGGAGCTGCGAAGATCGGCCAGGGCGGCGCAGAGGGCGTCGGCGTGGGTCCCGGACCAGACGATGGCGAAGGGGACCGGGACGCCGCGCTTGGAAGACTGCAGGCCAACCAGCTCGGGCGGCACGGCGGCCACCAGGTTGATGTCGCCGTTCACCTCGCCCTCGACCTGGACCGCGCCGGGCGCGAGCCGGCAGCGGGTGAGGGTGGCGCGGAGGACCTGGCTGAGGGTTCGTCCCCAGAAGGTGGCGTTGCGCCTTGGGCTGTTGATGCCGAGGCGTTCACAACCGGGGGCGTAGCCCGTCAGGTGGACATGGATGGGGCCGGCGGACGGCGGGGCCATGCGCGCGGCGCTCGCATCGGGCGCACCGGCCTCATCGATCGACGGCCCTGCCATGGCGGCCTCCGTCAGGACGCGCTTGGCGGCGGGCATCGGGCCGCCCGCCGGGCGAAGGGGAGGACGCGGCGCCAGCCGGCCGGCGCGCCGCCGGTCGGGCGGTTCAGGACGGCGGAGCTGGCGCGCTGCTCGGCCTCATCGGCGGCCTTCCAGAGGACGCGGCCGTGATCCTGGGCGCCCGGATAGGAGGGATCGGACCAGAGGCAGGAGGCCAGGGTCCGGGCGTCTTCCGGGGTCAGGTCCTCGCGGCCCCCATCGGGCAGGCGCAGGATGATGTGGGCCGAGACCGTGGCGCCGTGAAGGACACCCAAGGGCGTGAGGCCGATCTCCGGGGCCGGGGCGGCCTCCAGCAGCATGATGATGGCCGCGATCCGATCGGCGGCGGCGGGGTGAAGGGTGATGGGGGTGTGCGCCATGGAGCTGTCCCTGTGTCATGACGTCTCCTGACGTCCTGTCATAGGAAATGCAGCGTTGTGACATTTCGTCAAGACATAACCTCAGTTACGAGGCGGCCGGCGTCATGCTTAGGTGATCACTTGCAGCTGTGGGGGCGGTGGGCTGCGCCGATAGATGGTGAGTTCGCCAACGCGGACTCGCTGCGCCCTCGCTTCAACAGGGAGGGATTTTCAAGATGAGGCTGTTCGTCGCCATCGCCGCCGCTGCGGCGCTATCAGGTTGCGCCACTGCTCCGCTCGTTCACGAGGTGGAGAAGACCCGCACGATACCTGCGAGCAAGGATGTGGTCTGGGAGCGGGCCGTGGGGTTCTTCGCCACAAACAACCTCTCGATTGAGACCATCGAGAAGGATAGCGGGATCATCGCCGCGGAGCGCACCGTGAACCGGCCGGCGGCGGGCACCTACATGGGCGGCTGGGCCGACTGCGGGGCTTCTTTCCTGGAGATCCCCGTCGCGCAGCTGGTCGACTTGAACGTCTTTGTCAGGCCGGTAGGCGAGGCCACAAGCGCGACTGTCAATGCCCGGTTCACAGAGGTTAGACAGATGGGCAGCTCGCCCACGACGACCGCGACCTGCAACAGCACTGGCGCTCTTGAGCGAATGATCCTCGACGCCCTCAGCAACTAGGGCCTGGCGGCCGGCCCCGATGGTGCGGAGCCGGCCCGCCTATCCGCGACCTAAGACGGTGTGCACGGCGGCCACTTGCGACATGGGCATTTCGAAGATCGGAAGAGCACACGTCTGAACTCCAGTCACGTCGTAATCTCGTATGCCGTCTTCTGCTTGAAAAAAAAAAACCTTCTTATCATTTCTACATACATATCCCTCTCTGTATCCCCCTACACTCCTTCTTCTTCTCCTCACTACTTTCCC
>CALEOQ010000148.1 GCA_937910255.1 uncultured Caulobacteraceae bacterium
GGGGGCCGGCGGCGCTGTGGACGCTGTTTACAGAGAAGGAGGGCGGCATTCGAGACAGAGCTGACGGCGGTGGGGTTGACGGGGCGTCGGAGCCTGGGTGGCGGGTCCGGCGGGAAGGGACCAGGCCCTGAAACCTCGATTCTCAAGAGCAAGGGCACCGAGATCCAGCAGCGCCTGCAGGAACTGGCGCGGGAGGCCGCCGGCCACTACGGCGCGCCCTTCCTCCGCGATCTCGGCCACAACGCCAATGTCGGCCCCGACTACGCCCAGGGCGTGGCCGGCGAGTATTTCAACGGCCGCAAGACCTCGATCTATGGCGGCTCCAACGAGATCCAGCGCAACATCATCGCCAAGATGGTTCTGGGTCTCTGAGCCGCAACCGGCGCAGATCCTTCGAGGCTCGCTCCGCTCGCACCTCAGGATGAGGTGGAGCAGGCGGGCCAGTACGCCCTCATCCTGAGGCGCCCCGCAGGGGCCTCGAAGGACGAGGGCGGTTCCCTCATCGGCCGCAGCGCCCCAACCCCTCCCCGCAAGGGGGAGGGGCTCTGAAAAGGAGATTTCTCCATGGACTTCAGCTTCACAGACGAACAGTCGATGCTGCGCGACACGGTCGCGAGCTATCTGGCGGACCACTACGCCTTCGACGCGCGGCGGGCGGCGATCAAGAGCGAGGCCGGCTGGCGGCCGGAGGTCTGGAAGGCCTTCGCCGAAGAGCTCGGCATCCTCGGCGCGCCCTTCTCCGAGGAACTGGGCGGCCTCGGCGGCGGCCCGGTGGACAACATGGTGGTGATGGAAGAGTTCGGCAAAGCCCTCGTCGTCGAGCCCTATATGGGCACGGTGGTGATCGGCGGCGGCTTCCTCAAGCACTCGGGCCATGGGGGCGCCCCGGACCTGATCGAGAAGATCATCGCCGGCGAGGCCATCTTCGCCTTCGCCTATGCCGAGCCCCAGGCCCGCTACACCTGGCAGGACCTGAAGACCACCGCGGTCAAGGACGGCACCGGCTATGTGATCAACGGCCAGAAGGCGGTGGTGATCGGCGCCCCCTGGGCCACCCACCTGATCGTCACCGCCCGCACCGGCGGCGGCCAGCGCGACGCCCAGGGGGTTTCGGTCTTCCTAGTGGACAAGACCGCCAAGGGCGTCACCACGCGGGACTATCCCACGGTCGATGGCCAGCGGGCCTCGGAGGTGACCTTCGAAAACGTCTCCGTCGGCGTCGAGGCCCTGATCGGGGCGGAGGGCAATGGCCTGCCCCTGGTGGAAAAGGTGATGGACGAGGCGATCGCCGCCACCTGCGCCGAGGCCTGTGGCGTGCTGCGCCGGCTGCAGGAAGGCACGGTGGAATACACCCGCACCCGCAAGCAGTTCGGCGCGCCGATCTCGTCCTTCCAGGTCCTGCAGCACCGGATGGTCGACATGTTCATCCAGCTCGAGCAGTCGATCTCCATGACCTATATGGCCAATATCCATCTGGGCGATGAGGCCGAGGTTCGCGCCAAGGCCGTTTCGGCGGCCAAGGTGCAGATCGGCAAGGCCTGCAAATTCGTCGGCCAGAACGCCATCCAGCTGCATGGCGGCATGGGCATGACCGACGAAATGGCCATCGGCCACTATTTCAAGCGCGCCACGATGATCGAGGGCGTCTTCGGCTCCACCGACCATCATCTGGCCCGCTATGAGGCCCTGTCCTTCGGCAAGGCGGCCTGAGTTGAACGGGTGCGCGCCGTCCGGTTCGTCGCCGGGCGGCGCGCATTTGACTTGCTCCCCGGGGGGGAAGCGGGCTTAAGGCCCAGCCATGGCCCTGCGTGACTTCGCTCTGATCGTCCTTGTCTGTCTGGTCTGGGCGACCAACAACATCATCTCGAAGTTCGTGGTGGCCGATCTCGCCGTGCCGCCGCTGTTCTACGCCGCCGTGCGCTTTGCCTTGGTGGCGCTGATCACCCTGCCTTGGCTGCTGCCCATGCCGCGGCCGCGCTGGCGGCTGCTGGTGGTGGCGCTGCTGATGGGCGGCGGCAACTTCGCCCTGTTGTTCATCGGCCTGCAGACCGCCACGGCCTCGGCCGCCGCCGTGGTCATCCAGGTCGGCGTGCCGATCACCACGGTGCTGTCCATGGTCATGCTGGGGGAGCGGGTGCGCTGGCGCCGCGGCATCGGCATCTCGCTCACCCTGGCCGGCGCCCTGGTGGTCATGTGGGACCCGGGCGGCTTCGTCGTCTCCACCGGCCTGCTGTTCGTGGTCGCCGCCGCCTTCCTGGGCTCCCTCGGCGCGGTGATGATGAAGCAGATGGGCGGGGTGCGGCCTCTGCAGTTCCAGGCCTGGGTGGGCTTCGCCTCCTTCTGGCCCCTGGCGGCGCTCTCCCTGTGGCTTGAGCCCGGCCAGGTCGCGGCTGGCTTTGCGGCGGGCTGGCCCTTCGTGGCGGCCGTGGTGTTCTCCGCGGTCGTCGTCTCGGTGGCCGCTCACACCGCCTATTACGGCCTGATCCAGCGCTATGAGGCCAATCTGATCTCGCCCCTGACCCTGATGACGCCGCTGGCCACCATCGCGCTGGGCGTGCTGATCATGAGCGACCCCTTCGGACTGAAGATGGCCCTCGGCACGGCCGTGGCCCTCGCTGGGGTCCTGATCATCGCGCTTCGGCCCAATCAGGTCGCCCCCCTCTTGCTCGCCTGGCGAAATCGCGCCGAATAGGGCCATGGACATCATTCCCGCCCCGTCGCCCAACTTCAATGAACGCCCCGGCCCGCCGGACATCCTCGTGATGCACTATACGGGGATGGAGAGCGGCGAGGCGGCCATCGCCCGCCTGCGCGATCCTGAGGCCAAGGTCAGCTCCCACTATGTGGTGGAGGAGGACGGCCGCATCTTCACCCTGGTGGCCGAGGAGCGCCGGGCCTGGCACGCCGGGGTCTCGTTCTGGAAGGGCGAGCGCGACATCAATGGCCGCTCCATCGGCATCGAGATCGTCAATCCGGGCCACGAGTTCGGCTACCGGCCCTTTCCGGACGCCCAGATCGCCGCCGTCATCGCGCTCACCGCCGACATCCGCACCCGCTGGATGATCGCCGATGGCGACATCATCGCCCATTCCGACGTGGCCCCGGCCCGCAAGATCGATCCCGGCGAGCTCTTCCCCTGGAAGACCCTGGCGCAGGCCGGTCACGGCCTGTGGGTGGAGCCCGATCCTGCGCCCGGCGCGCTGCTGGCCGAAGGCGCGGAGGGGGCCGGGGTGTTCGCCTTCCAGGCGGGGCTGACGCGGCTGGGCTATGAGTGCCCGCCGTCGGGGCAGTTCGACCCCGCCACCACCACCGTGGTCAGCGCCTTCCAGCGCCATTGGCGGCCCCATCAGGTGGACGGCATCGCCGATGGCGAGACCCGGGCGCGGCTGATCGCGCTCCTGCGGGCCCAGGCCTGATGCATCCGGCCGCGCCCTTCCGGGTGGCCGATGCCCATGAGGTTCTTGCGCACCTCGCGGCCCATCCCCTGATGGCCCTGTTCGCTGTCTGCGAGGCGGGGCCTCGGGTGGCCCATGCGCCGGTGCTGGTGCGCCGCGACGGGGAGGGGATCGCCCTGGACTTCCACCTCTCGCGCAACAACGCCCTGACGACCGCCTTCGCCAGGGGCGCCGTGGCCCTGGCGGTCTCCCAGGGGCCGGACGCCTATGTGAGCCCCGACTGGTATGCGGCCGCCGATCAGGTCCCCACCTGGAACTACCTCACGGTCGAGGCCGAGGGCGAGGTGGCGCCCCTGGATGAGCCAGGGCTTGTGGCGCTGCTGGACGACCTGTCGGCCCAGGAAGAAGCCAGGCTTGCGCCAAAGACGCCCTGGACGCGGCACAAGATGTCCCCAGGGCGCTTCGAGGCGATGCTGGCCGGCATCCAGGGATTCCGGCTGCGGCCTCACCGGCTGGAGGCGACGTTCAAGCTTTCGCAGAACAAGCCGGTCGACGAGCGCGCTCGGGTCGCTTCGGCGCTGGGGGATCACCCGATCGCCCAGGCGATGGGACGCAATCCCACTGACTGACACCCTTGACCGCGGCCGGTGGTGCGCCCACTGATCGCCGCGGATCAGACGGCTGGGCGGCCGCGGCCGTTTCGGCGGGATCGGAAGAGCACACGTCTCAACTTCAGTAACGTCGGAATCTCGGATGCCGTCCTCTGTGTGAACAAAAATATAATCATCCTTCTTCTCTCCTGTCTTACAACTCTTTTTCTCACTTTCCATCGCTATCACCC
>CALEOQ010000149.1 GCA_937910255.1 uncultured Caulobacteraceae bacterium
GGGCGGGGTGTCCGTCGGTCTGCGGCCGGTCCCCTGGGGGAGGCGGGCCTCGATGGTGTTGCGCAGCAGGGTCGCCAGCATGGGCGAGGCGCCGCCGGTGCCCACGGCGGCCACCACCTCGCCGCGATCGATCACGGCCGGCGTGGTGAAGTCGCAGAGGCTCGGACGGTCGACTACATTGACCGGGACATGGGCGGCCCGGGCGGCGGTGACTGCCGCCTGGACGAAGAGATCATCGGGGCTGGCCACAAAGACAAGGCTCGCCCCGGCATAGGTTCCGGCCAGGAAGGCCTCGGGCCCTTCCACCCGCACCAGCCGGGCCGGAGAGCCGTCGAACAGCCGGGCCTTGGCCTCGGCGCCCTCGCCTGAGCCGGCAACGACGATCTTGGCGCCGGCCAGGGGGAAATAGGCGGGGAAGGCGTCCAAGCTTGCAGCTCCTTGTCAGCCTGTTTTGCAGGCCCGATAGGGCGCCCCGGCCGCCCCGTCCAGGCGAGCATCCACGCCCTGGGTGAAGAGATCGACCCCGCCGCCGGCGAAACGCGCGCCAGAGGCTGACGGCGCGTGGGGCAGCCGGTAGGACCGCCCGCCGGCCTGGACCACCACATGCTCGCCCGACAGGGCGTAGGCGGCGACGAAGCGTTTGCCCCCCTGGCAGGCATAGGTCATGGGCGCATCGGTGGCGTCTTCCGGGCTGACGCTGACCCGGCCGCCCGAAAAGGCCGGCGCCGAGGCCGGCGGTCCGACGGTGGAGCAGGCCGCAAGGCTAAGACCCAGCAGGCCGACGCCGAGGACGAGACGGACGGGCGAAATCACTTGAGGGTCTTCAGATAGGTCACGATGGCCGCGCGGTTCTCAGCGTTGGGGACGGCGACCATCATGCGCGTCCCCGGGGCGAACGCCATCGGCTTCGCCAGATAGGCGTCCAGGGCCGCATCGGTCCAGGTTCCGGACTTGGCCTTGAGGCCGGCCGAATAGGTGAAGTCCTCGCGCCCAGCGATGTCAGCGCCAGCCACTCCGGCCAGGGCCGGTCCCATGGGCGTGCTCTTGGCCCCATGGCAGGTCTTGCACTGCAGGTTGAACAACCGTGCGCCATCAGCGGCCTGCGACGGCGCGGCTACGGTCAAGCCCGCGACGAGCGCAAGGGCGGCCAGGACAGGAAGAGCGGGACGGGTCATGGACTTCTCCGGATGCGGGCCGCAGGGCGACCTCAATATGGGCAAGGCTCAGCCCTGGGGATAGGGACGGCCGCCACAAGCGCCTGTGTCCACCAGGCGACACTTACGCTTCGGAGCCTACAGCATTATGTTCAAGGTGAAGCTGGACGCTCGATCAGGGGAAAGCCATGGCTGCGACGCTGGATGTGAATGGAAAGCCGCTGGCTGTGCAGGCGGCCGAGGATACCCCCCTGTTGTGGGTCCTGCGGGATGAACTGGGCCTGACCGGAACCAAGTATGGCTGCGGGATCGCCCAGTGCGGCGCCTGCACGGTGCTGGCCGACGGCGCGCCGATCCGGTCATGCCTGACCCCCATCGCGGCGGTGGCGGGCGCCAAGATCACCACCATCGAGGGGCTGGAGGGCCGTCACCGGCTGCAGGAGTCCTGGGTCAAGCTGGACGTGCCCCAGTGCGGCTACTGCCAGTCGGGCCAGATCATGTCGGCCGCAGCCCTGCTGGCGCAGTCGCCCCAGCCCACCGACGCGGAGATCGACGCGGCCATGAGCGGCAATATCTGTCGCTGCGGCGCCTATCAGCGCATCCACGCGGCGATCAAGGACGCGGCCGGCCAGACGCCCGCGGCCGACACCCAGACTCAAGCCTGAACCGGCGGGGCCAGACAGCCATGAACGCACCCTTCGACCGTCGCCACACACAGGCCGGCCCCTCCCGCCGCGATGTGATCGTCACGGCCACCGCCGCGGGCGGCGCCCTGCTGGTGGGCTGCTCGCCGACCAATCTGATGGCGCTGGGCGCCGAGGGCGAGGTCGGCGCCTTCGGGCCCTTCGTAAAGATCGCCCCCGACGGGGCGGTCAGCGTGGTCTGCAAGCATATCGAGTTCGGCCAGGGCAACCATGCCGGCCTCGCCGCCATCGTCGCCGAGGAGCTGGACGCCGACTGGACCCGGGTCGGCTGGGAGCACGCGCCCGCCAACGCCAAGCTCTACGCCAACGGCGCCCTGGGGGCGCAGCTCACCGGCGGCTCCTCGGCGATCAACAATTCCTGGGACCAGCTGCGCAAGGCCGGCGCCGGCGCCCGCGCCATGTTCGTCCAGGCCGCCGCCGCCCGCTGGGATGTCGCCGTCGGCGAGATCACCGTGGAGAACGGGGTGGTCAGCCACGCCGCGTCTGGCCGCAGCGCCGACTTCCGCGAGTTGCTGCCCGACGCCGCCAAAATCACCCCCCCGACCGAGCCGACCCTGAAGGACCCGGCCCGCTTCACCCTGATCGGGACCGACCGGGTGCGGCGCAAGGACAGCCGCGCCAAGAGCACCGGCCAGACCCGCTTCACCATGGACGTCCAGGCCGAGGATCTGCTGGTGGCCATGGTCGCCCATCCGCCCCGCTTCGGCGCCAAGGTGGCGAGCTTCGACGCCACGGCCGCCAAGGCCGTGCCCGGCGTGGTCGAGGTCTATGAAATCCCCACCGGCGTGGCCGTGGTGGCTGACAACACCTGGGCCGCCAAGCAGGGCCGCGACGCGCTGACCGTCACCTGGAACGAGGACGCGGCCGAGACCCGCAGCTCCGCCGACATCCTCACCCGCTTTCAGGGTCTGACCGACGGCTCGGCCGCCCTGGCCGAAGGCGAAGAATGGCAGGCCTTCGAGAGCCGAGGCGACGCCGCGGCCCAGATGCAGGTCGGGGGGCAGGGCGAGACCCTCGAGATCGGCTACGACTTCCCCTATCTGGCCCACGCCACCATGGAGCCCATGAACTGCGTGGCCCAGGTGTCGGGCAACCAGGCCAGGCTGACCTTCGCCTCCCAGGGGCCGACCCTCGACCAGCTGAACGTGGCCAAGGTGGTCCTCAACCTGCCCGGTTCGGTGGAGATCGAGACCCTGCCGGCTGGCGGCTCCTTCGGCCGACGGGCCAACTTCCAGTCGGACTTCGTGGTCGAGTGCGTCGAGATCGCCAAGAAGGTCGGCAAGAACCGGCCGGTGAAGCTGGTCTGGACCCGCGAAGACGACATGTCCGCCGGCTATTTCCGGCCCCTGGTCCACCACCGGGTCAAGGTGGTCACCGACGCGCAGGGCTATCCCAGCGCCTGGACCCACCGCATCGTCACCCAGTCGATCATGAAGGGCGCCCCCTTCGGCGGCGGCGGCGTCGATGAGACCGCGGTCGAGGGCGCCAAGGGCTCGCCCTACCTTGCGGCCACCCCCCATGTGGACGCCCAACTGCTGACCCCGGACATCGGCGTGCCGGTGCTGTGGTGGCGTTCGGTGGGCGCGACCCACACCGCCTATGTCATGGAGCACACCATCGACCAGCTGGCCCGCAAGGCCGGCCAGGACCCCGTCGAATACCGCCGCGCCCTCTATCGAAAGGCCGACGCCAAGCGGCATCTGGCCGTCCTCGACCTGGCGGTGGAGAAATCCGGCTGGGCTGAGCCTGCGCCCGAGGGCTGGACCCGCGGCGTGGCGGTGCACGAGTGCTTCGGCTCGGTCGTCGCCCAGGTGGCCGAGGTGAAGATGGAGAATGGCGAGCCCAAGGTCGGCCGGGTGGTCACCGCCATCGACTGCGGCACGGCCATCTCGCCCAACCAGATCGCCGCCCAGATGGAGGGCGGGACCTGCTATGGCCTGTCGGCCGCCCTCTATGGCGAGGTGACCCTGACTGAGGGCCGCGTGGACCAGACCAATTTCGACACCTACCGGGTGCTGCGCCACAATGAAGCGCCGACCGTCGAGACCTACATCGTCGCCCAACCGGCCGGGGCCCACCCCACCGGCGTCGGCGAACCCGGCACCCCGGTCATCGGCCCAGCCGTGGCCAACGCCCTGCTCGCCCTCACCGGCGAGGCGATCACCGCCCAGCCGTTTGTGAAGACGTCGGCCTAGCCCGGCAGATCCTCGGGCCGGTCGACGTCGAACAGGACGCCTTCGTCCTCGGTTTCGATGAGGGCCAGCCGTGGGCCGAGGCCCGCCAGGGCCGCGCGTGCGCCCTCGTCGCCGGCGGCCCGGCGCCGGGGGGCGGACAGTTCGGCCCCGCCCCGCCCCGGACCCGCCGGCCACCCGGCGCGTC
>CALEOQ010000150.1 GCA_937910255.1 uncultured Caulobacteraceae bacterium
TCTCGCAGTGGTCTGACCAGCACCGCGAGATCGCCCCGGAAAGCGGCGCCCGCCTGACCGGCCGCTGGCGCACCGCCACGGCCCCCTACATGCGCCGCCCCATGGATGTCGGCGGCGTCGACCATCCCGCCGCCTCAGTCTGGCTGCGCTGGTCGGCCAAGACCGGCAAGACCCAGGTGTTCCTCAACGCGGCCATGCACTGCATCGACACCGCGCCGCGCTCGATGATGGTGGTCTGCCCGTCGGACCAGAAGCAGAAGGATTTCGTCCGCGAGGTCTTCGACCCCAATGTGCGGGCTACGCACCGGGTCAACCTCAAGGTCCTGCCCACCCGGTCGCGCTCCGGAGACGGTTCGACCACCTATCACAAGCGGTTCCGCGGCGGCTTCCTGAAGATCATCAACGGCGGCTCCGAGGGCCAGCTGCAGCAGTCCGACATCGGCCTGGTGATCTTCGAGGAGCCGTCATCGTATCCAGCGGACGTCGGCGGGCGCGGCCCGCCGGTGCGCCAGGGCCGCGCCCGGATGACCGCCTGGGGCGACGACGCCAAGGAGCTGGGCGGCGGAACGCCCAAGTTCGTCGGCGACTGCGTGGTCACCGCGGAAGTGGAGCGCCGCACCTGCGAGCGGTTCTATCTGCCATGCCCCCACTGCGGCGCGCTGCAGATCCTGCTCTGGGAGAACATGGCCCGCGAGGGCGGCCGCCCTTACTTCACCTGCCAGCATGAAGCGTGCGGCCAGCCGATCGGCCACGAGCACAAGCTGTGGATGCTGGACCAGGCGGACCAGGGCAACGGCGGTTGGCTAGCCTGTTTCGAGCATGTCCTGAAGGACGGCTCCCCGGACCTGGACCATCCGAACCGCCCGCCGCCGCCCTGCATCGCCGCGGCGGACTGGGCGACCTGGCTGGCCCTGCGGGGGCCAGACACCGGCAGCGCCCTGGAAGGCCGCGACCCGTCCTTCGACGGGATCTGGCAGGCCTATTCGCCCTTCACCGTCTGGTCGAAGATCTTCGAGGCCTATGACGAGGCCGTCGCCTCGGGCAATCCGGAGGACCTGGTCACCTTCTGGCAGCAGGTTCTCGGCCTGCCCTTCGAGGCCATGTACGACCGGCCGGAGACCGAGCGCCTGTTCGAGACCCGCGAGCAGGTGGCCTCCCTGGCCCAGCTGCGCCGCGGCCAGGTCCCATCCTGGGCCTGGACCCTGTTCGGAGCCGCCGACGTCCAGGGCGACCGGATCGAGTGGGCCGTCTGGGCCGTGGGCCCGGCCGGCCTGGACAAGGACGGCGCCCGGGGCCGGCGCTACGCCCGGATCGACGCCGGCATCATCCCAGTCCCACCCGTGGATCCCCGCGCCTGGGAGCAGCTGGCCGACATCACCCGCCGGACCTACGAGGGCCCTGCCTGCCTGCCACTTCGGTTCGACCGTTTCGGCGTGGACACCGGCGGCCACCACACCAACCGGGCCTATCTGTTCTGTTCGTCCCGCCCGAACGTGATGGCGCTCAAGGGCGCTCGCGACAAGGACACCATGCCCATCCAGGCCGGGTCGCGGCGGAAGGCGGTGATCGACCGCCGCGTCGTCGCCCAGACCCAGCTCTACCTGGTGGGCACCCACAAGGTGAAGAAGGACGTCTATTTCGGCCTGGCCCAGTCCCTGGCCAGCCTGGAGTCCACCGGCATCCTGCCCGGATCCGTCATGCTGGAGCCGACCGCCAGCGAGGGCGACTTCGAGCAGATGACCGCCGAGGTGCTGCTGCCCCGGGATCCCGCAAAGGGCCGACGCGAAGAGGTCTGGGACCTGCCGGCCGGCAAGCGGAACGAACAGCTGGACATGGCCGTCTACTGCCACGCCATGGCCTGGTCCTTCCTGCCCGACCAGATGACCGAAGCCGACTGGTCCCGCCTGATCGCCGCCCGCCGCCGCGACCCGACCACGGTCGAGAGCCTGCCCCTGGAAACCATCTGGACGCCCGGGGGCCTCGCCCCCGCGCCGGCCCAGCCCGCCGCCCCGGCCGACGCATCGCCGCCCGATGCGCGCGCCGCTCGCACGGCCGAAACCGCCTTCGCCCGCCTGGCCCGCCTGAACCGAGGAGACACCCCATGAGCTGGCGCGACAGCCTGACCGAGGCGAGGGCCCGACTGACCGCCCTGGAAGCGGCCGAGACCAAGATCCTGATCGGCGAGCAGGTCGCCCGGGTCAGCTATGAGGGCGGCGGCCTGGACTACGCCAAGGGCGCAACCCTTACCGAGATCCGCCAGGCCCTGCGCGAGACCCAGCTGGTGGTCGCGCGCCTGGCCGGCGGCCGCCGCACGGGCGGCGCCTTCGTCCCCCTGATGGGCCGCTAGGATGGCGCAGGTGACGGGACAGCTTTACGGCCCGACCGGCCAGCTTCTGCCCAGGGGCATCGGCCAGGCCGTGGCCGCCATGTCCAGCCGGGGCGAGGTCAGCGTCCGCCCGGGCATGGTCGGCGGCGGCGGCCCCCAGGAGCTGGCCGGCTGGGCCACCGCCCAGACCTCGGCCGACGGCGCCTATCTCTGGGCCCGCGACGACCTGGTGGCGAAGATCCGCGACCTGGTCGCCAATGAGCCCTGGGCGCAAGGGGCGGTGGACCGCAAGCTGGACATGGTGGTGGGCGCCGGCTGGCGGCCCTCGATCAAGCCCGACGCCGAGGTCCTGGGCATCACGCCCGACCAGGCCAACGCCCTTGGCCGGCAGATCGAGGCAGCCTGGCGCACCTGGGCCAACGACCCTCTGTGCCGCTGCGATCAGGAACAGACGCTCAACGCCTCGTGGCTGCTGCATGTGGCGGTCATGGAGCAGGAGATCTGCGGCGACGGCCTCGCGGTCTTGCGCTGGAAGCCCGGCCGCAACTGGAAATACCGCACCGCCCTGCAGGTGATCGACGCCGACCGGCTGTCCAATCCGCACCTGGCCATGGACACCGAGGCCCTGCGTGCCGGGATCGAGTTCGACACTGCCCGGGCGCCCGCCGCCTACCCCATCCGCAACGCCCACCCCCGCGACCGGGGCCACATCCGCCCTGGCGCTTCCCTTTCCTCGCCCCGGGCTCCCCGCCTCCAGCCCCACCGCCTCCCCACGGTCCTTCACCTGTACCCCTAGCACCGGCCCTGCCCTTCTCGCGCCCTCCCCCGCTCCTTCGCTCCCCTCGCACCGTCCACACACACCGCCCCCTTCCCCCCCGCCGCGGTCGACGCCCCCGCCCAGCCCGCCCTCCGCCCCGCGCTCCACGCCCCGGCACCTCACGTCCGCCCCGGCACACCCCCCCCACCACCCCC
>CALEOQ010000151.1 GCA_937910255.1 uncultured Caulobacteraceae bacterium
GCTGGTCTGAGAGGCTATGTGTTTTGTTTTTCAGGCAGAAGAGGACATACGAGCTTGCGACGTGAGTGGAGTTCAGACGTGTGCTCTTCCGATCCCCCGGGCGGCCGGAGGCGGCTGCAATGAAGTCGCCGGGATCATCAGCCAGGTGCGCGACATGGGCGCCTATGTGGAGTTCCGCGTCGCCTGCGAGGGCCTGGACATCCTGGGCGTCGCCGCCCCCCGGGACTGGATTGGCGCGGGCCTGGGCGAGCGCGCCCATGTGCGCCTGCCCGTCGAGTCTTGCCAGGTCCTGGCGACATGACCGCAGCCGATATCGGGCTTACGGCGCCGGCCGGCGACCTGCCGGCCAAACCCCGCTGGATCCTCGCCGGTCTGCTCACCGGGCCAGCCCTCTACATCCTGATCATGGCCATCGTGCCGGCCTTCCTCATGGTGCAGCTCAGCCTAGCGCATCGGGAGGTGGGGGGCCTGTGGTCGCCGGGCTTTGAGCTCACCCAGTACCGACAACTGGCGACGCCGCTGTTCGCCAGGATCATGGGCTTCTCGCTGCTGCTGGCCCTGACCGGGGCGGCGATCTGCGTCAGCCTGGCCTTCCCGGCCGCCTATTTCATCACCCGCATGCGCCGCCGCGCCCAGGTGAGCTGGCTGGTCTTCCTGCTGGGCTCCCTGTCGCTGTCCGAAGTGCTGATCGTCTTCGCCTTCCAGGTGCTCCTGTCCACCAGCGGGACCCTGGCCGGCGCCCTGAGCGCGGTGGGTCTGCTGGCGCCGGGCGCCTCGCTCTATCCCAACTTCCCCGCCGTCCTGACCTGCCTGGTCTATCTGCTGCTGCCCTATGTCATCCTGTTCTTCTATCCGGCGCTGTCGCAGCTGGACCCGGAGGTGGAGCAGGCCGCGGCCACCATGGGCGCCTCGCGGGTCTCCACCTTCATCGGCGTCGTCCTGCCGATGATGCGCGGACAGATCCTGACCGGCGTGCTGCTGGTGGTGATCTTCACCTTCGGCGCCTATCTGACGCCGCTGGTCCTGGGTCGGCCGCCGCAATGGACCATCGCCATCCACATCAACAACGCCGCCATGGGGGCCGGCAACCTGCCGCTGGCCGCAGCCTACGCCGTGGCGGTGGTGGCCTTCATGGCGGCGCTGCTGGCCGTGACGCGGCTCCTGTCCCGCCGCCGGGAGGCCGAGGCATGAGCGTGAATCCCGGGGCGATCCTGCGCAGGGGGTTTCTCGCCCTCCTCGCCCTTTTCCTGGCTGCGCCCCTGATCGTGGTGGCGTCGGTGTCGTTCAACGCCACGCGGCGGATGAGCTTCCCGCCCACCGCGTTCAGCCTGCGCTGGTATGGCGAATTCTTCGGCGACCATGCCTGGATGGCCTCCCTGGAGCGGTCGCTGACCATCGCCGGCCTGGCGGCGCTGACCGCCGTCTTGGTCGCCCTGCCGATCACCTATGCAATCTGGCGCTATCAGGCCAAGGCCGCCGCATTCCTGGCCGGGATCGGCGGCGCCCTGTTCCTGATCCCTGGCGTGGTCGCCGCCCTGATGCTGTCGGCCTTCTGGGGCGTCACCGGCCATGTGGGGCGGCTGGAGAATGTGGTGCTCAGCCACGCCATCGTCCTGCTGGGCATTCCGCTCTCCCTGCTGATGGTCGGCTTCCGCACCATCGACCAGGCCCAGGTGGAGGCCGCCTACACCATGGGCGCCCGGGATTCAGACGCCTTCCGCATGGTCGTGCGGCCGGCCATGACGCCCTACATCCTCTGCGCCTTCGTTTTCGTCTTTGTGCTGAGCATCAACGAATATCTGATCGCCTATATGGTGGCCGGCTTCACGGTCCAGACCCTGCCGATCAAGATCTTCGCCAATATGCGGCAGGGCTACGAGCCCACCATGTGCGTGGCTGCGGTGATCTTCATGGTCCTGGGCTTTTCGGCCTTCGCCCTGATGTCCAAGGTCGCCGACCTGCCCCGCCTGATGGGTCGCACCCGCCCGCTGGAGGATTGACCCCATGACCGCCAAGGTCCCTGCCGAAGTCACCGGCGTCTGGCGGCGCGAGCAGATCACCGCGCCGGGCGGCTACTGCGACGACACCACCCGGGTCTTCTGGGTGCAGGCCGACAGCTGGTACGGCGATATCCGGCTGAAGATCGACATTCCCCGCAGGGCCGGCGCCGCCAGCTTCGCGGACTTCAGCGACGGCGAACTGATCGAGCTAGCCAGGGCCCAGGGCTTCGCCGGGCAGCTCACCGTGACGCCGGAAATGTGCGCCTGGCGTCGCGACCTGGATTATCAGCCGCCGGGTCCCGTCCCCGACGAGGGGACCTGGAAGATCGAGGGCGACGTCCTGATCGAAGGCGGCATCCATGCCGAGTACGAGGAGATCTGGCGGCTGGAGCCGGAGAGCCGGGGCCTGCGCGCCGCCTTCGGGCTCGGCGAGGGTCAGGGCCTGCTGGTGATCGCCGGCGACCACTTCCTGATGATGCGGGCCCGCCAGACGCCCCTGCCGCAGGGGGAGTCGCTGCCCGCCCTGGTGGAGGCGGCCCTGGCCACAGGCCAGCGGCACGCGGCCGTCGCCCTGCTGGACATGCCGATCTGCTATGGCCGCATCGGAGAGAATTGGCGGGTGGTCCATTCGACCCTGCCCTGGCTTGAGGGCCGGCCCCTCTGGGCGCGGCCGCCGCTGTTCGACGCCGCGGCCGCCCTGCTTCTGGACGGCGGCGCCACGCCCTGGACGCTGCTGGAGCTCCACGATCCTGATGGGGAGCTGCCGGGCCTGTTCGCCCTGGCCACGGTCGCCGGTTCGTCGCTATGAAGAGCGCCCCGTCCGCCGACCCATCCGCCCGCCAGGTTCGCCTTGTGTCCAACACCCCGCGAAAAGCCGCCAATATCGCCGCCGGCTCGCAGCTCGCCCGGATCGGGGTGAGCCTGCCCGGCTCGCTGCTGGCCCAGGTTGACGACATGGTGGCCGAGCGGGGCCTGCCGGGGCGCTCCCAACTGATCGCCGAGCTGATCCGTCACGAGGTGGCCGATGTGGATCGCGACAGCGGCGAGGAAGTGCGGGCCGGCACCATCACCCTGATCTACCGCGCCGACAGCGGCCGGGTGCGCCACGCCCTGGCCCGCGTCCAGGGGGAGTTCGTCAAGGAGGTGATCTCCTCCCAGCACGTGTTCCTGGAGGACGACCAGTCCCTGAGATCGGAAGAGCACACGTCTGAACTCCAGTCACGTCGTAATCTCGTATGCCGTCTTCTGCTTGAAAAAAAAACAACATGCCTATACCGCCACATCATGCCCC
>CALEOQ010000152.1 GCA_937910255.1 uncultured Caulobacteraceae bacterium
GCCGCCGCTGAGACTATCTACACGCCGCTCGGCCGCGGTGTTGCGGAACAGGAAGCGGGCGAGCGCAGCGTGCGCCCCATTGGCGTCGGCGTCGGGGTTCAGGCGCAGGAAGGCGTCCAACAGGGTTTCATCCGGCCGCAACATGGCGGTCTGCTGGTCGAACACGGCGGCTGGGACCCACAGCCGCGCCACGCCGGCCTGCGGGGCGATCTCGCCGGCGGCCAGCTTCAGCAGGGTGGTCTTGCCCGACCCGTTGGGACCGGCGACGGCCACACGCTCTGGCCCGGTGATGTCCAGGGACAGGTTCTCGAACAGCCGGCGGCCATCGGGCAGGCTGTGGGCGACCCTGTCGAGGGTCAGGACGCGACGTCCGGCCGCCAGGCCGCAGGACGGCAGGTCGAAGCCGAGCCGGCGCACCTGCTCGACCGCCCCTTGCGCCTCGGCCAGCCGCGCGCTCAGGGCCTCGCGGCGGCGCTCGGCCAACAGGTTCTGCCGACCGCCGGAGTTTTCCGCCTGCTCGGCCCGGGCGCCCAGCAGGATCTTCGGCTCGCTGCCCCGCGCGGCGAAGCGCCGGCCGCCCGCATCCCGACGCGCCTTGCGCTCCCGTTCGGCCTGGGCGTCGCGGCCGGCTCGGGCCAGGTCGCGGGCCGCGCTGTCGAGGGCCTGTTCTGCGGCGACCTCTTCCTGCGCCTTGCGCTCGGCATAGAGGTCGTAGTTCCCGCCATAGAGCCGCGCCCCCAGGCTCGAAAGCTCCACGATCCGGTCGGTCTGACGCAGCAGCTCCCGATCGTGGCTGACCACGATGGCGCCGCCCCGCCATTGTGCCAGCACATCGGCGACCAGCGCCCGGGCCTCGGCGTCGAGATTGTTGGTCGGCTCATCCAGGATCAGCAGATCAGGCGCCTGGACCAGCAGGCCTGCCAGGGCCGCGCGCGTCGCCTCTCCGCCGCTCAGGCTGGCGACCGGTCGCTGGGGATCGAGGCCGGCCAGGCCCACCCGAGCCAGCGCCGCGTCAAGACGCGACGGCAGGGTCCAGTCGGCTTCGGCCATATCGGCCTCGTCCCCGGCGCCCGCCTCCAACCGCGCCAGCCGTGACAGGGGCTCGCCAAGCCCCATAAGATCGGCGGCCCGGGCGCCCGGCGGCGGCTCCACCATCTGGCGCAGGACGCCGAGGCGGCCCTGGATCGCCACCGCGCCGGCGGCCGGCGTCAGCTCGCCCAGGATCAGGCGGATCAGCGTGGTCTTGCCCACGCCATTGCGGCCGACAAGGCCGGTGCGCTCTGGCCCGAAGGCCAGGGTCAGGTCGTCGAGGAGCCGACGGCCGTCAGGGGTGCTGTAGGAAAGACCGTCGAGGGTGACGAAGGGCGCAGACATGGGAGGAGACCGTGGCGACGTGGGCGTGCTGGGCGGAGCGGGGGTCGCTTGCGGCGCGCATGTCGGTCTCTCCTCTGGTCTGAAGCCCCGGATGTAGTCGTCTCCGAGGCGGCATGCAAATTCGCGGCGGATTGGCGGCCTCCGCCGTTGCGTTGCCGAGGCGGCGCGACCTAACCTCCGCCCTCCATCGCATCCTGGGGGTCCGTCTCGTGAACATCCGCTCCATTCTGCTCGCTGGCCTGTTGTCCACAGCCGCCGGCGCCGCCCTGGCCCAGACCCCGGCGGAGATGCACGAGGCCGCCACCGTGCTGGACACCCACTTCGACACCCCGGCCAATTTCGGGGCCGAGGGCTGGAGCATCATGGAGCGCCACGACGTCGCCGTGGACGGCACCCAGGTGGACTATCCCCGCATGGTCGAGGGCGGCGTCGATGGCGGGGTGTTCGTGATCTTCACCCCGCAGCGGGGCCGCGGTCCCGAGGCCGACGCCGAGGCCCGGGACCACGCCCTGGTCCGAGCCGGCGAGATCCTGCAGATGACGGCCAGGGAGCATGAGCACTTCGCCCTCGTCACCACCCCGGCCGAAGCCGCCGCGGCCGAGGCTGCGGGCAAGAAATTCGTCTTCATCAGCATCGAGAACGGCGCGCCGGTGGCCGGCGACCTGACCCTGATGGACAGCTTCTACAAGCTCGGCGTCCGGATGATGGGGCCGGTCCACTTCGCCAATAACGACCTGGCCGACTCCTCCACCGATCCCAAGGGCCCGGAATGGGGCGGGCTGAGCGAAAAGGGCCGCGCCTTCGTCGCCCGGGCCAACCAGCTCGGCGTGGTGATCGATCCCAGCCACGCCTCGGACCAGACCCTCGACCAGATCCTCGATCTTTCCACCGCCCCGGTGATCCTGTCCCATTCCGGCGTGAAGTCGGTCTATGACCACCCGCGCAACATCCCTGACGACCTGCTGCGCAAGTTGGCGGCCAAGGGCGGGGTGATCCAGGTCAACGCCTTCTCGGGCTATATGGTCGATGTGCCGCGCATCCCCGAGCGGCAGGCGGCGCTCACCGCCCTCACCGCCAAGTACGGCCAGCGCCGGGACGTGGCGGCGGAGAACCGCGACGCCTATCTGGCCGAGCTGGCGGCTATCGAGGCGGCCTATCCCCTGCCCCGGGCCAATCTCGACGACCTGATGAAGCACATCCTGCATGTGGTCGAGGTGGCCGGCATCGACCATGTGGGCCTGTCGGGGGACTTCGACGGCGGCGGCGGGATCGAGGGGCTGGAGGATGTCACCACCTTCCCGACGCTCACCGCGCGCCTGGTCGCGGCCGGCTTCACCCAGGATGACCTCAACAAGTTCTGGGGCGGCAACGCCCTGCGGGTCTTCGGCGAGGTCCAGGCCGCCGCGGCCCCCTGAGGCGCTTTGTTCCCGGCTTGTTCTCGTGTTATCTCTGAGTCCCGGCACTACATAGAAACCGGCTGTCTGGAACCTGGGCGGCCGGCAGGGTTTCCAGGACAATCATGGCCGATCAGCTGAACTTCATCCGCGTGCGCGGCGCGCGGGAGCACAACCTCAAGGACGTCAATGTCGACATCCCGCGGGGCGAGCTGGTGGTGCTTACGGGCCTGTCCGGCTCGGGCAAGAGTTCGCTGGCCTTCGACACCATCTATGCCGAGGGTCAGCGGCGCTATGTGGAGAGCCTCTCGGCCTATGCCCGCCAGTTCCTGGAGCTGATGAGCAAGCCCGACGTGGACCTGATCGAGGGTCTCTCGCCGGCCATCTCCATCGAGCAGAAGACCACCAGCCGCAATCCGCGCTCCACCGTCGGCACGGTGACGGAGATCCACGACTATATGCGCCTGCTGTGGGCGCGGGTCGGCATTCCCTATTCGCCGGCCACCGGCCTGCCCATCGAGAGCCAGACCGTCAGCCAGATGGTCGACAAGCTGACCGCCCTGCCCGATGGCGAACGACTCTATCTGCTGGCCCCGGTGATCCGCGGCCGCAAGGGCGAATACCGCAAGGATATCGCCGAGTGGCAGCGGGCGGGCTTCCAGCGGCTGAAGATCGACGGGACCTTCTATCCCATCGAGGATGCGCCCACCCTCGACAAGAAGTTCAAGCACGACATCGACATCGTCGTGGACCGGCTGGTCACCCGGGGTGACCAGGAAAGCCGCTACGCTGACAGCCTTGAGACCGCCCTGCGCCTGGCCGACGGCATCGCCACGGCCGAATGGGCCGACGTGGCCGAGGGCGAGACCGAGCCGCGGCGGATCATCTTCTCAGAACGGTTCGCCTGCCCGGTCTCGGGCTTCACCATCAGCGAGATCGAGCCCCGGCTTTTCTCGTTCAACAACCCTTTCGGTGCCTGCCCGGCCTGTGACGGCCTGGGCGCCAAGCTCGCCTTCGACGCCGACCTGGTGATCCCCGACAAGGACAAGCCCCTGCACAAGGGCGCCGTCGCCCCCTGGTCCAAGGGGCCCTCGCCCCTCTACACCCAGACCCTGCAGGCCCTGGCCCGCCACTACGACTTCTCGATGGACGAGCCGTGGTGGAAGCTGCCGGAGGCGGCCAGGGACGTGGTGCTTCACGGCTCCAAGGGCCAGAAGATCCACTTCGTCTATGACGACAACGCCCGCAAGTACGAGGTCAACAAGACCTTCGAGGGCGTCCTGCCGAACCTGGAGCGCCGGTGGCGCGAGACCGACTCCGCCTGGGTGCGCGAGGAACTGGGGCGGTTCCAGTCGGAGACCCCCTGCGAGGTCTGCGAGGGCTATCGCCTGAAGCCCGAGGCCCTGGCGGTGAAGATCGACGGCCGGCACATCGGCGAGATCTCCCGCCTGTCCATCCAGCATGCCCGGGACTGGTTCACCTCCCTCGAGCAGAGCCTGAGCGATAAGCAGATGGAGATCGCCCGGCGGATCCTGAAGGAGATCAATGACCGCCTGCGGTTCCTGGTGGATGTGGGGCTGAACTACCTCAACATGTCGCGCAATTCCGGCACCCTGTCCGGCGGCGAAAGTCAGCGCATCCGCCTGGCCAGCCAGATCGGTTCTGGGCTCACCGGCGTGCTCTATGTGCTGGACGAGCCGTCGATCGGCCTCCACCAGCGCGACAATACCCGCCTGCTGAACAGCCTTCGTGGCCTGCGCGACCTGGGCAATTCGGTGCTGGTGGTCGAGCACGACGAAGAGGCCATCCTGACGGCCGACTATGTGATCGACATGGGTCCGGCCGCCGGCGTTCACGGCGGCATGATCGTCGCCGAGGGCACGCCTGAGCAGGTGATCGCCAATCCCAAGAGCGTGACCGGCCAGTACCTGTCCGGGGTCCGCGAGATCGCCGTGCCGCGGGACCGCCGGCCCATCTCTAAGAAGAAGGTGGTCCGCATCGTCGGCGCCAGCGGCAACAATCTAAAGGACGTGACCGGCGAAATCCCCGTCGGCGTCTTCACCTGCATCACCGGCGTCTCCGGCGGTGGCAAGTCGACCTTCACCATCGAGACCCTCTACAAGGCCGCGGCCCGACGCCTGCACAACGCCAGCGACGCCCCGGCCCAGCACGAGCGGATCGAGGGGCTGGAGAACTTCGACAAGGTCATCGACATCGACCAGTCGCCCATCGGCCGCACCCCGCGGTCGAACCCGGCCACATACACCGGCGCCTTCCAGCCGATCCGCGACTGGTACGCCGGCCTGCCCGAGGCCAAGGCCCGAGGCTATGGGCCGGGGCGGTTCTCGTTCAACGTCAAGGGCGGGCGCTGTGAGGCCTGTCAGGGCGATGGCCTGATCAAGATCGAGATGCACTTCCTGCCCGACGTCTACGTCACCTGCGATGTCTGCAAGGGCAAGCGCTACAACCGCGAAACGCTGGAGATCCAGTTCAAGGGCAAGTCGATCTCCGACGTCCTCGACATGACCGTCGAGGAGGCCGCCGAGTTCTTCAAGGCCGTGCCCACCGTCCGCGACAAGATGGAGACCCTGAAGCGGGTGGGCCTGAGCTACGTCAAGGTCGGCCAGCCGGCCACGACCCTGTCGGGCGGCGAGGCCCAGCGGGTGAAGCTCTCCAAGGAGCTGTCGCGGCGGGCCACGGGACGCACCCTCTACATCCTGGACGAGCCCACCACAGGCCTGCACTTCGAGGACATCCAGAAGCTGGTGGAGGTGCTCCACGAGCTGGTGGACCAGGGCAATACGGTGGTGGTCATCGAGCACAATCTCGACGTCATCAAGACCGCCGATTGGCTGCTGGACTTCGGCCCCGAGGGCGGCGACGGGGGCGGCGAGATTGTCGCCGTGGGCACGCCCGAGGCCGTGGCCGCCCAGCCCGCCAGCTGGACCGGCCGCTATCTCAAGGATGTGCTGGATCGCCACGAACAGCGCCGCCTGGCCCGCCGCAAGAGCGCCTGAACCCTAGGGGAACCCGCCGTGACGCCGGATCAGCAATCCCTTCTGGAGGCGCTTGAGACGGCGCTGCGGCCCGACACGCGCATCGATTCGGCCTGGCTGACCGGCAGCCTCGGCGCCGGCCGCGGCGACGCCTGGAGCGATATCGACATCACCCTAGTGGTGCGGGCCGACGATATGCCAGGCCTGCTCGGCGACCTGATGGCCCAGGATGGCCCCCTGCCCGCCACGGCCCTGCGCCTGAGTCAGTTCGGCCGCCTGGTGAATGGGACCACGCCCAAGCTGCAGCGGTTCGACCTGCTGCTCTCGACGCCCGAAGAGTTCGCCCGCCACAACGGCGGCGCCGTGAAGCTGCTGTTCGGCGACGCCGGCCAGGGTCCGGGTGAGCGCGCCTCGCCGCCGTCCGATCCAGCGGCTGGCGCGCGACGCATCGAGGGCCTCGTCACGGAATTCCTCCGCGTGCTCTCCCTGGCGACGGTTCCTGTGGGCCGCCGGGAATGGGTGGTGATGCAGGACGGCGTCAGCCATCTGCGCCGCCTGCTGATCGAGCTGATGCTGGAAGAAAATGGCGTCGGTCCCGCCGAGCGCGGCGGCGCCAAGAAGCTCTATCCCTTCCTGACCGCCGAACAGATCGCCGAGTTGGAAGCCCTGGTCCCGCCCCGGGCGATCGAGGCCGAACTGCTGGCCGCCAACCGCGACCTGCCCGACCGTTTCCTGCCCCCCCCCCGCCCGGTCCCACAGGCCCGCGCCCCCCCCTCGCCCGCCGACTCGACGCCGGCTCTCACCTCCGCCCTCCCGCCCGACCCCCCGGCGCCGCGCCGCCCCTCCCCCGC
>CALEOQ010000153.1 GCA_937910255.1 uncultured Caulobacteraceae bacterium
GGGGGGCTGGCGACGGGGCGGGGTGCCGGGGAGCCAGGGGCCGACGCGGGGAGCAGGGTCGGCACCGGCCACCGGGGCGAACGGCGGTTCGGGCCCATGGGGGGGGAGTGTGGTGACGGGGTGGCGCAAGGAACGGTCGGGGCCCGAACCGACGCCTGGGCGGCCAGGCGGGCTTCCGGAGCGTGGCGGGCGGCCTGCAGCTTGGCGAAGTCCTCGCCCGCATGGTGCGAGGAGCGGGTGAGCGGACTGGCCGAGACCATCAGGAAGCCCTTGGCCCGGGCGATCTCCTCATAGCCGGCGAACTCTTCGGGCGTCACATAGCGGTCGATGGCCGCGTGCTTGCGGGTCGGCTGCAGATACTGGCCGATGGTCAGGAAATCGACGCCGGCCGAGCGCATATCGTCCATCACCTGCATCACCTCCTCCTTGCTCTCCCCAAGGCCGACCATCAGGCCGGACTTGGTGAACTGGGCCGGATCGCGCTCCTTGACGCGCTCCAGCAGCCGCAGGGAATTGTAGTAGCGGGCGCCGGGACGGATCGAGAGATAGAGCCGCGGCACGGTTTCGAGGTTGTGATTGAAGACGTCCGGACGGGCGTCGATGATCGTCTCCACCGCGCTCAGCGGCTTGCGCAGGAAGTCCGGGGTCAGGATCTCCACCGTCGCGCCCGGCGCCGCAGCGCGGATCGCCCGCACCACTTCGGCGAAATGCCAGGCGCCGCCATCGGCCAGGTCATCGCGGTCCACCGAGGTGATGACCACGTGCTTCAGCCCCATCTTGGCGACGGCGTCGCCCACGCGCGCCGGCTCGGTGGGGTCCAGCGCGCCGGGCTTGCCGGTGGTGACATTGCAGAAGGCGCAGGCCCGGGTGCAGATCTCGCCCATGATCATCATGGTGGCGTGGCTCTGCGACCAGCACTCGCCGATATTGGGGCAGGCGGCTTCTTCACAGACGGTGACCAGGCCGTGGGCCTTCACCACCTCGCGGGTGGCGGCGTAGCCGGCCGAGCCCGGGGCGCGCACCCGCAGCCATTCCGGCTTGCGCAGGAGCGGCGTGTCAGGACGCGCCTGCTTTTCGGGGTGGCGGGGACGCGGGCGGGCCAGATGGTCGATGACGACGGTCATATGGCTTAGATCGTCCCTCGCAGGCTTGGGATCAAGCCGTGAATGCGCGCACTTGCGTCGCAGGGGGCGCATGGGCTGAAACTGCGCCATGCAGCGCGTCCTCATCCTCTTCGCCGCCCTGGTTCTGGCGGCCTGCGATCCGGGCCAGGGCCGCGAAGCCTTCACCGACAGTCGACCACCGCCCAGCCTCGCCCCGCGCTTCCTGGCGCCGGAAGGCTGGGCCTGGGGCGTGGTCCAGGCCGAAGGGCAACCCCAGCTGCGCTACGGGGTCTCCTCGCCGGTGGGGACTGGAACCCGCGGCCATGTGCTGATTGTCCCGGCCTATGGCGAATCGGCCGAGGTCTGGTTCGAGACCGCCCGACAGCTCAACGCCCAGGGCTACGCCGTCTGGGTGCTGGAACGGGCCGGCCAGGGCGGCTCGGGCCGTTATCTCAGCCCGCACGACCTGGGACACAGCGACGGGTTCGAAGCAGGCGCAGAGGCGGTGCGGGGGCTGATCGCCGGCGTCATCCGCCCCGCGGGCGATACGCCGCTGGTCCTGCTGGGCGCAGGCGACGCCGCCCTCACCGTGGTCCTCGCCGCACAGGCCGGCGCGCCGGCCGACGCGATGATCCTCAGCGCGCCCGACCTCCGCCCCCAGCCGGCCCCGCGGCGATGGGAGTTCCTGGCCAGCCGCGTGGGCCTGTCACGCCTGCCAGCGCCCGGCTGGCAGGCGTGGAGCCGCGAAGCCCCGGACGATCACGCCGCCGGCGTCGCCTCCGATCCCTGGCGCGGCAAGGTGCGCCACGCCTGGCAGACGGCCAATCCCGACCTGCGGCTGACCGGGGCGAGCCTGGGGTGGGCGGCGGCTCAATCCCGGGCGCTCAGTCAGGCCGCCGCCGCGCCGCCGCTCACCATGCCGCTGCTGATCCTCGGCCGGCCCGAGGCGATGGACGCCGCCAGAACCTTCTGCGCGGCCCAGGCGTCCTGTCAGTACGTCGCCACGTCAGACGCGGGCCGCGCCCTGCATCTAGGTGAGGAGTCTCACCGATCTCTCTGGTTTCAGGCGATAATAGATTTCATATCCAAGGCTTCAGAGCGCGCCCGCGCTGTGTCCTGATCCGCCCCGCCTGAAGCCATGGGCCGGTCGCGCCCGTAGCCTCACCTAGCTTCCCAAGCCAGCCCGGCGCCTCTACCGTCGGGGGTACAAGAAGGGCGCTGACACGCATTGGCCCCTAACCCGTCGGAGGACCTCGCCCTTGCCCCGTGAATTCGATCCGCGCGACGCCCAGGTCTCGATCTTCGACGCCCTCATCGAGGCCCGCGCTCGCTTCGGCGCCAAGACGCCGATCCTCGAGGATCAGGAGCGCAACCCGCTCACCTATACCGACCTGATCCGCGCAGCCTTCGCCCTGGGCCGCAAGATCGCCGGCTTCACCGCCAAGGGCGAACGGGTCGGCGTCATGCTGCCCTCGAGCGCCGGCGGGGTGGTGACCTTCTTCGCCCTGCACGCCATCGGCCGCACGCCGACCATGCTCAACTTCACCGCCGGGATCCGCAACCTGAAGGCCGCCTGCGAACTGGCCGGGGTCAAGACGGTGTTGACCTCCCACCGCTTTGTCGAGCAGGGCAAGCTGCACGACCTGATCGACGCCCTCGAGCCGATCACCCGCGTCGTCTATCTCGAAGATGTGCGGGAAAGCGTCGGCGCCGCCGACAAGCTGTTCGCCGCCGCCGGCGGCTACCTGCCCAGGCAGCTCAGCGCCTCGAGCAAGCCGTCCGACCCCGGCGTGATCCTGTTCACCTCCGGCAGTTTCGGCGCGCCCCGCGGCGTGGTGCTGACCCAGGCCAATCTCGTGGCCAACGCCCGCCAGATCGCCGCCCATATCGCACTCGATCCGGCCTGGGTGATGTTCAATCCGCTGCCGATCTTCCACTGTTTTGGCCTGACCGGCGGGGTGCTTCTGCCGATCCTGAACGGCATGAAGGCCTTCCAGTACCCCTCCCCTCTGCACACCAAGCAGATCCCGCCGCTGATCCGCGACTCGGGCGCCGCGATCCTGCTGGCCACCGACACCTTCGTGAACCAGTACGCCCGGGCCGCTGAGCCGGGCGAGTTGTCGGGCTTGAAGTTCGTCGTCTGTGGCGCTGAAAAGGTCCGCGACGAGACCCACAACCTGATCACCGAGCGCTTTGGCCCCATCCCGCTGCTGGAGGGCTATGGCGCCACCGAGGCCTCGCCAGTCATCGCCGTGAACAAGCCCACCGACAATCGCCGCGGCACGGTGGGTGGCGTGCTGCCGGGGGTCGAGACGCGGCTGGAGCCGGTCAAGGGCATCCCCGGCGGCGGTCAGCTGTTCGTCCGCGGCCCCAACATCATGGCCGGCTATCTGGCGGCCGACGGCTCGATCGAGGCGCCGGTCGACGGCTGGCACGACACCGGCGACGTCGTCAGCATCAGCGACGACAACTGGATCAAGATCCTCGGCCGGGTGAAGCGCTTCGCCAAGGTGGGCGGCGAGATGGTCTCCCTGACAGCCGCCGAAGACCTGGCCGTCAGCGTCTGGCCCGAATGCCGGCACGCGGTGATCGCCATGCCCGATGCGCGCAAGGGCGAGCGGCTGATCCTGCTGACCGACAAGCGCGACGCCTCGCCGGATCCCCTGATCGCCCACGCCAAGGCCATCGGAGCATCGGAACTGACCGTGCCGCGCAAGATCATCCGCATCCAGGAAATCCCCGTTCTGGGGACCGGCAAGACCGACTATGTGGCGATCCAGCGCATGGCCGAGGCCGCGCTGCGGCGCACGGGCTGAGCCGCACCACGGAGCCTCAGATGTGCAGGACCTTGCCATAGGCGTCGAGGGCCGATTCGTGCATCGCCTCGCTCAGGGTCGGATGGGCGAAGACGGTGGCCTGTAGCTCGGCTTCCGTGGCCTCCAGGGTCATGGCGAGCGCAAAGCCCTGGATCATCTCAGTGACCTCCGACCCGATCATGTGGGCGCCCACCAGGGCGCCGGTCTGGTCGTCGAACAGGGTCTTCACAAAGCCCTCGGTCTCGCCAGCCGCGATGGCCTTGCCGTTCACCTTGAAGGGGAAGCGGCCGACCTTGACCTTGCGGTTTGCCGCCTTGGCCGCGGCTTCGGTCAGGCCGATGGAGGCGATCTGCGGGTTTGAATAGGTGCAGCCGGGGATGGGCGCATTGAGGTTGTTGTCCGGCTCGCCGGCGATGTGCTCGACGCAGTGAACCCCCTCGTGGCTCGCCTTGTGGGCCAGCCAGGGCGGGCCGGCCACGTCGCCGATGGCGTAGAGCCCGGGCACGCCGGTGGCGCCGTGCCTGTCGGTGACCACATGGGTCTTCTCGATCTTCACACCCAGGGCTTCGAGCCCCAGGTCCTCGACATTGCCGACAATGCCCACGGCGACGATGGCGCGCTCGGCCTCCAGGGTCTCGGCCTTGCCGCCGGTCTCGATCTCGACGGCGACGCCGGTCTTGGACTTGGAGAGCTTTTTGACCGTGGCGCCGATGCGGAACTTCAAGCCCCGCCGCTCGAAAGCCTTGCGGGCGGCGGTGGAGACCTCTTCGTCCTCCACCGGCAGGATCCGCGACAGGGCCTCGACCACCATCACTTCAGCGCCCAGGGCGCGGTAGAAGCTGGCGAACTCGATGCCGATGGCGCCGGAGCCAATGACGATCAGCGACTTGGGCGCGGCCTTGGGGACCATGGCCTCGCGGTAGGACCAGACGCGATCACCGTCCGGCTCCAGGCCGATCTGCGGCAGGGTGCGGGCGCGCGCGCCGGTGGCCAGGATCACATGCCTGGCCTGCACGGTGCGCTCGCCGCCCTTCTTCTGGGCGATGATGACCTTGGGCGCCGGCGAGCCCTTTTCGAGACGGGCGGCGCCCTCGATGACCTCGATCTTGTGCTTGCGCATGAGGAAGCCGACGCCGGCGTTCAGCTGGCCGGCCACCTTGCGCGAACGCTCGATGACCTTGGCGAAGTCGAACCGGGGCTTGTCAGCGGCCAGGCCGTAGTCGGCCAGGTGATGCAGCTGCTCATAGACCTCGCCGGACTTCAGCAGGGCCTTGGTGGGAATGCAGCCCCAGTTCAGGCAGACCCCGCCCAGGGCTTCGCGCTCGACGATGGCGGTCTTCAGGCCCAGCTGGCTGGCGCGGATGGCGGCCACATAGCCGCCAGGGCCTGCGCCGATCACGATGACGTCGAAGTCCATGCTTGAAAGGCCCCCTTAGACCATCATCGCTAGGGGCTCTTCGATCAGAGCCTTGAACGCTTCCAGCCAGCGCGCGCCGGTCGCCCCGTCCACCACCCGGTGGTCGCAGGTCATGGTCACCGACATCACCGTGGCGATGGCCAGCTGGTCGCCGCGGACCACCGGTTGCCTTGTCCCCGCCCCCACCGACAGGATCGCCCCTTGCGGCTCGTTGATGATCGAGCCGAAGGACTTGATGCCGAACATGCCGAGATTGGAGACGCTGAAAGTGCCGCCCTGGAACTCCTCGGGCTTCAGCTTGCGGGTGCGGGCGCGCTCGGCCAGGTCCTTGGTCTCCTGGGCGATCTGCGCCAGGCCCTTGGTCTCGCACTTGCGGACTATGGGCGTGATCAGCCCGCCCTCGACGGCGACGGCCATGGCGATATCGGCATGGTGGTGCAGGGCGATGCCCTCGGGCGAATAGGAGGCGTTGGCCTCCGGCACCCGCTTCAAAGCCACAGCGCAGGCCTTGAGGATGATGTCGTTGACGCTGACCTTCACCCCATCCTTTTCCAGCATCTTGTTGATGCGCCCGCGGGCTTCGAGCAGGCGGTCGATCTCCAGGTCGATGGTCAGTGGGAAGTGCGGCACGTCGCGGAAGGAGTCGGTCATCCGCCGCGCCACGGTCTTGCGCATGCCGTCCAGCGGGATGAGGTCGTAGCTGCCCTCGGGAATGCCCATCTGCTGCAGGGACTGGACCGGCCGGCTTTCGCCCCGACGCTCGCTCGGCGCGGCCGCGGCCGTCGCGGCGGGTTTCGCGCCCGGCTTGGCGTCCTTGACGTCGCGTTCGATGATCCGGCCGTGGGAGCCCGAGCCCGTGATGGTCGCCAGATCCAGGCCCTTCTGCTCGGCGATCCGTCGGGCGAGCGGCGAGGCGAAGATGCGCCCACCGTCCTTGGCCCTTGTCGGGGCGGACTTCGGCGGCGCAGGCTCGGCCTTGGCGGGCGGCTCCGACTTGGCTTCCGCCTTGGCCGGCGCTTCAGGCTCGGCCTTTTCCGCAGGCTTGGGTTCAGGCGCCTTGGTCTCGGTTCCGCCGGACAGACGGGCGATGGGCGCATTGACCTTCACGCCCTCGGTGCCGGCTTCGACGAGGATTTCCTCGACGACGCCCTCATCGACGGCCTCGACTTCCATGGTCGCCTTAGCTCGGAAGACCACCCGACTGAACTCCAGTTACGTCGTCATCTCCCATGCCGTCATCGGCCTGAACTAAAAAAAAGTAACCCTCTGTTGCTTCATCCCATCTCGTACCATACTCATCAGATCGCACTCCC
>CALEOQ010000154.1 GCA_937910255.1 uncultured Caulobacteraceae bacterium
GTGGGGGTGAAGAGAGAGGTAGGGGCGAAGACGGGGAATGAGGGGTAGGAAGGTAGTGAGAGGTGAGGAGTGGTTGTGAGTTGTTTTTTTTTTTTTTTTATTTAATGATACGGCGACCACCGAGATCTACACTCTTTCCCTACACGACGTCTTCCGATCTCTGCTGGAAGTCCGCGCGCCGGCCCTCGGCCAGGGGGGCGGCGCCGAAGTGCAGGATGGTCTGCCAGGCCTGGAACTTGGCCACGTCGCTGACGAATTGGGCGAAGGTGTTGATCAGCACCAGCACGCCGAAGGCGCCGATCCCCAGGGACCTGGCCGCCAGGGCCATATAGCCGAGGCTGAGCACCGCATTCACCGCCCGGCCGCCCAGCAGCACCCCGGTGTTGGCGAGCACCCGGCGCAGGACGCCGTCCCGGGGCGGCTCGGCGCTCATCGGGCCGCGAGCCCGGGAGTCAACAGGCGGGCGATCGCCTCGGCGGCCCGCTCGGACGAGGGGCGGGGCTGGATGTCGAAGCTGGCGGCGAAGCCCGCCTGCTGGACCGCCTGATAGTCGCCGTGGCTGGCGAATGCGGCCGCAACCTGGTCGATCAGGCCTTCGGGGCTGTCGAGGACCGGGCCGTAGGTCCAGTGCAGATAGCTTTCGTCGCCCCGCCAATCGACGCCGTGGGCGTTCAGGAACACTGCCGGCCGGGGCGTGCGCAGGAACTCGTAGATCTGGCTGGAGACGTCGCCCAGATAGAGGTCGGCGCAGCGGGTATAGGTCATGTCGATGGCCGCCGGGCCGCCCAGATCGATGTGGATGCGCGGGTGACCTGCGAAGGCGGCGACCGCCTCGGGGGTGGCGGCCGGGGCCTCGTCGAAGAGGCGGATATGAGGGGCGAAGATCAGGTTGTAGCGCTCATTCGCCGCGAACTGCTCCAGCACCCGGCGGCCGAAGCGCGGCCAGGAGCTGAGGCGCGGGTCGAAGTGGGGATTATAGACCACCACCGGCCGGTCGTCGGCGAAGGGCTTGAGCGGCTGCGGCGTCAGGGCCTCGACCATGTCGAACTTGGGATAGCCGACCATGGCGCAAGCCTCGGGCCGCACCAGGCCGCTTTCCACCATCCGGTCGCGCTGCTTGGGACCCGCCGCCATGACCAGGTCGAACAGGCGAAGGCGCGGTTCGAACGGCCCCCCGCGGTCGCCGGCCCCGTGCTGGGTGTAGACGAGCTTGGGGCCGGTCACACCGAGACGGCGGATCAGGGCGGTGGTCCGCTCCGGCGTCACCACCGCGCCATAGCCGGCGAGGCGGCCTAGATTGGCGAGCAGCATGGCGGCCTTGGGCGGGGCCGAGGCGCCGTTCAGCCGGACGGCGCGCAGCCAGGCTGGGCCGAGGAGCACGGTCTTGACCGGCGCGCCGCCAAGCCGGGCCAGGGCGTCCTCGATATAGTCGAGCTGCGCCTGGGAGGTAGCCGCCAGATGCACCTCGAACTGCGGCCAGCCCCGGGCCAGGGCCAGGGCGATGGGCAGGCTGTGCAGGATCTGGTGGATCTGCGCGATATAGAGGAAGCAGACCTTGGTGGGCGGTTCGCGGGAGGCCATGGCCTAGGCCAGTGGCCGAGTCCGGCCAGGGTGGCAATGGCGCGCCCTCACCGCGGCGCCTCCAGCCGCCCGCGGACCCCGCCCTTGAGGATGATGCGGTCGCCGTCCTCATCGGTGGTGAAGGAGTCCGCCTGGACCTGGCGCGCGCCGGCCTGGACCGTCAGGCCCTTCTGGCCGCTGATGGCGCCGGTGCGGGTGTCGACCACCGCTTCGCGGGCCGACAGCTGAGCCTGCGCCCCGGTGTCGATCATCACCTCGCCGACCAGGCGCAGGGTGTGGGCCGCCTCGTCATAGACTCCGGTCAGGGCGGTCATGCGCTGGGTGCGCTCGCCGTCCTGCAGGGTGAGAACCGGCGCGGCGATATCGATCTGGTTCGGATCGGCCCCGCTGCGCACCCCGCTCTCTCCGGTGATGGCGAAGCGGCGGCCGTCCGGCGCCCGGCCGGAAAACCGCGGGCTCAGCATCTTGGCCGCGTCAGCCTGGGCGGTCTCGGGCGCGGCGCCGGAAAACCCATTGACCACCACCTGCAGCAGGCAGATCGCCAGCAGGGCGACGGCCGCAATGGGCAGGGCGCGGCGCAGGCGTCGGACCTGCACCAGGCGGTGGGCCCGGCGGTCTGCGGGGGTCATCAGGTTTGCGGCGCCCATCGCCATGGCCGTGTTCGCTCCTTGCCCGCCATTGCGGGCTCGCCCGGACCTAACATGACTGAGGCGGTTTGACTTCCGGCCAGTGGGGGTTTTGCCTCTTGCCCATGACTCAGTCCCTGCCGATCAAGCTTCGCACCAATGTCCGCCTGCTGGGCCGCGTCCTCGGCGACGCCATCCGCACCCAGGACGGGGAGGCGGTGTTCCGGCAGATCGAGGACATCCGCCAGGCCTCCGTCGCCTTCCACCGGGAAGGGACGGCCGAGGCCGGTCGGCTGATGGACGAGCGGCTGGCCAGGCTCAGCCCCGCCGAGACGGTGCGCTTCGCCCATTCCTTCGCCTGCTTCCTGCTGATCACCAATATCGCCGAAGACCAGATCCAGCGCCGCAAGGGCCGGGCCGGGGACGCGCGCCCCGACACCCTGGCCGGCGCCCTGCGCACCCTGCAGGACGACGGCGTCGGCGTGGACGAGGTGATGGACCTGCTGGCCGGCGCCCTGGTGGCCCCGGTGATCACCGCCCATCCCAGCGAGGTGCGCCGCAAGAGCGTGCTCGACCGCCAGGCGGCCATCGCCAACATCCTCGACGCCATGGACGATGCGGAGGACGAGACCGGCGACGCCGCCGCCACGCGACCGATTCTCGACCGCGACCTGCTGCGGCAGGTGTCGATCCTCTGGCGCACCCGCCTGCTGCGGCGGGTCAAGCTGGGGGTCGAGGACGAGATCGAGACCTCGGTCTCCTATTTCGAGCGCAGCTTCCTCACCGAACTGCCCAGGCTCTACGAGCACTGGCTCGACGTCCTGGGTCATCCGGAGCGGCTGCCCTCCTTCCTGCGGGTCGGCTCCTGGGTCGGCGGCGACCGGGACGGCAATCCCAATGTCACCCAGGCGGTGATGCGCCGGGCCATGGCGCGGCAGTCGCGCGCGGCCCTGCGGCTCTATCTCGACCAGATCCATGCCCTGGGCGCTGAACTGTCGATCAGCGGCGAGCCCGAGGCCATTCCGCCGGCCCTGCTGGCCCTGGCCGAGGCCTCGCCGGACGACTCGCCCCAGCGAGCCGACGAGCCCTATCGCCGGGCGCTGACCGGCATCTATGCCAGGTTGGCGGCCACCTATCCGCTCCTGACCGGCGAAGCGCCGCCCAGGCCCGCCGCCGGCCAGGCCGCCCCCTATGACGGCCCCGACGCCCTGAAGGCCGACCTCCAGGCGGTGCAGGACGCCCTGATCGCCAGCTATGGGGAGGCCTTTGCGCAAGGCGGTCTGCCGGACCTGATCCGCGGGGTGGAGATCTTCGGCTTCCACCTGGCCCGCCTCGACCTGCGCCAGAACTCGGCGGTGCATGCCCGCGTCGTCGCCGAGCTGCTGAAGGGGGCCGGGGTCAGCCCCGACTATGAGGCCCTGGATGAGGAGGCCCGCTGCGACCTGCTGCTGGCCGAGCTGGCCCACGGCCGGCTGCTGCACACGCCCTTCGCCGACTACAGCGAGGAGGCCCGGCGCGAGTACGACATCCTGACCGCGGCCGCCGACCTGAAGCGCCGCTATGGCCGCGACGCCATCCGCGCCCATATCGTCTCCAACACCCAGTCGGTCTCCGACCTGCTGGAGGTCTATGTGCTGCTCAAGGAGGTGGGGCTCTATACCCCGGCGACGACGGGCGAGGGGCCGGCCCACACCCAGGTCTTCGCCGAGCCCCTGTTCGAGACCATCGCCGACCTGCGGGCCGCGCCCGACATCATGCGCCGCTATCTGGGCCTGCCCCTGATCGCCCAGCTGGTCGCGGCCGTCGGCGTGCAGGAGGTGATGATCGGCTATTCGGACTCCAACAAGGACGGCAGCTATCTCACCTCCACCTGGGAGCTGAACCAGGCCTCCATCGCACTGGCCGAGGTCTCCCGCGCGGCCGGCGTGCGGCTGCAGCTGTTCCACGGCCGCGGCGGGGCGGTGGGCCGGGGCGGGGGCTCCAGCTTCGAGGCCCTGCTGGCCCAGCCGCCGGGCACCATCGGCGGCCGCATCCGGGTGACCGAGCAGGGCGAGGTGGTGGCCAACAAGTACGCCGACCCCGAGATCGCCCGCCAGAGCCTGGAGACCCTGGCCGCCGGGACCATCCTGGCCTCCCTGCGCAAGCCCGCGCCCACCGAACAGGCCGCCCCCCACGGCCAGGCCATGGACGCCATGGCCCGCGAAGCCATGGCCGCCTATCGCGCCCTGGTTTACGAGCGGCCGGGCTTCGTCGACTACTTCTTCGCCGCCACCCCGATCAGCGAGATCGCCGACCTGAACATCGGCAGCCGCCCAACCTCGCGCCAGGCCAAGCGCACCATCGAGGGCCTGCGGGCCATTCCGTGGGTCTTCTCCTGGGCCCAGTCGCGGGCCATGCTGCCGGGCTGGTACGGCTTCGGCTCGGCGGTCGCCCGGTCCGGCGTCTCCATCGCCCAGCTGCGCGAGCTGCAGGAGAGCTGGCCCTTCTTCTCCTCGATGACGGCCAATATGGAGATGGTGCTGGTCAAGGGCGACATGGCCATCGCCGCCCGCTACGCCGGCCTGGTGGAGGACCGCGCCCTGGCCGACAGCGTCTTTGGCGACATCCGCGCCGAGTGGGACCGCACGACCGAGGCGGTCCTGGCCATCACCGGCCAGTCGGCCCTGCTGGACCACAGCCCGGACCTCGCCGCCACCATCCGCTCACGCCTGCCCTATATCGACCCCCTGAACCACCTGCAGATCGAACTCCTCAGCCGCCTGCGCCGCGGCGAAGACACCGAAGCCGTCCACGACGGCATCCACCTGACGATCAACGGGATCGCGGCGGGGTTGCGGAATACGGGGTAGGGGGAGGGGGTGCGCCAGGAGCGGCCCTATGCATCAAGCCCGAAAGTGGACGTTCACACTCCTGTCGGCAATGTCGACCAACCGGTCCGCGCGGAGGACCAAGTGATCAATGCGGACGAACAGCTAATGGCTTGGTGGACCCGGCTTTTCCGCAAAGGGGGAGAACCCTCCCTTGAAGGGCAGGAATTCCAAGTGGCCTTCAGACTGTACAGCGAGGACGGCAAGCGCGAAGTCGTGGTGTGCGAGTTCCGAAATGGGAAGGCGTACCTGGTTGAGCGAGAGCTTGGCGGGAGCGGCACCTTCGTGGACCGACACGAAGGCTCTATGGTCGGGCCGTTCAAGTCCTCCAACGCAGCCGAGAAGTTCATCGTAAAGACTGCGTGGTTCGAAGGCCGCGACCGAAGATAGATGCGGAGAAGGCACTGGAGTACGCTCGGGGGGCGACGTCGCCGTGGCTCGAGTGATGCCCTAGGCTCTAAGCGGACGTCACGAAGGTCCGCTACAAGCCCTTAGCTGACAATCCGCACCCCCAAACCCCGCTCGCCAAGCGGCCCACCTGCGGCAGCATCGCGGCGTCGGGGGCCAGAGCATGAGCATCGATGATCTTGCGGCTCTGGGGGTGCTCGCCGCCGGGGCGGGCCTGGCCTTCGCCAAGTTTCGGGGGCGGTCAGGGGACGAGCAGGCGTTCAGCTGCCAGTTGGGCGATGTGGTCTTGACGGGACGCTACCGGGTGGTTGGCGACACGGTCCATGTGCGCTGCGAGCGCGGCGCGCTCAGCGGGCCTCTGGGGCGGGCGCGGCCGATCCACGTGGCCGAGCGGTTGCTGGCGCAGATCCATGGGGCGGCGGGCGGCTAGGCCCTCTGCGTCGCGCGCCTTTCGCGTGAACGCCCCCTGCGGGCCCTGCGTTGAAGGGGCGCAGCCGCCAGAGGGAGCGCGAGGATGTCCGACTACAAACTCTACTACTGGCCCGCGCCGTTCCGCGGCCAGTTCGTGCGCGCCGTGCTGGCCTTCGCCGGGCAAGACTGGAGCGAGGCCGGCGCCGAGGAGATTTCCGAGCTGATGGGCCGGCCGGTGGCCGACATGCCCGTCCCCTTCATGGGGCCGCCGGTGCTGGCGGATCGGGCGGCCGATGTGGCCATCGCCCAGATGCCGGCCATCATCCTCTATCTGGGGGAGACCCTGGACCTGCTGCCCGCGACGCCTGCGGCCCGGGCCATGACGATGAAGGTGGTCCACGACGCCAATGACGTCATCGACGAGCTGACCCTGGATGGCGGCCGCCAGATGTGGACCAAGGAGCGCTGGGCGGAGTTCGAGCCTCGCCTGCGCAAATGGATGTCGTTCTGGGAGGAGACCGGGCGCCGCCATGGGCTGACGCAGACCTCGGGCTTCCTGCTGGGCGGCGAGGCGCCGGGCGTGGCTGATGTGGTCACCGCCACCCTGTGGACCACCATGGCCGACCGCTTTCCCGCCCTGGACGCCATCCTGCGCGACGCCGCCCCGAAAGATCGGAAGAGCACACGTCTGAACTCCAGTCACGTCGTAAGATCGTATGCCGTCTTCTGCCTGAAAAAAAAAACTATGACACTACACACGTCCACGC
>CALEOQ010000155.1 GCA_937910255.1 uncultured Caulobacteraceae bacterium
CTGTTGTTTTTTTTTTTCAAGCAGAAGACGGCATACGAGATTACGACGTGACTGGAGTTCAGACGTGTGCTCTTCCGATCTCCAGCACCCTGGCCGGCTCGCCGCCCTCGGTGACCACGTCCTCGCGCATGGGCAGGCCCTGATGGACCACCGAGGTCATCGGCTCGACCCCGTCGGTGTCCACCTCTTCCAGCTGCTCGATCCAGGTCAGGATGCCGTTGAGCTCCTGAACCAGGGATTCCAGGCGCGCCTCGGGTTCGGCGATGCGCGCCAGCTTGGCGACCTTGCGAACGGTCGCCACGTCGATGGCCATGGGGGCCTCCTTGCAATCTGATCCGTGGGTTAGCCGTCAGGAGCGGTCTTTGACAAGCCGTCAGGCTGATCAGGGTGTCAGAGGCTTGAAAGGCGGGTCTCAAGCTCGGCCAGATCGGCGGCGAACCAGACCTGCCGGCCGCGATTGCATTCATGCGCCCAATCGCGGAGCGCCTGGCTTCGCGCCATAGGATCGGACAGGTCGCCGACGAAGGCCAGACCGACGCCATAGTTCACAAGCTTTTGGGCGATGGCCCCGGCCAGCCGGGTTTCGAGCCGGAAGACATCCGGCGCCGCTCGGGCGACTGGCAGCGCGATCCAGGCCGCGCCTGCTCCCAGCGCCTCGCCCAGCAGGTCCAGAGCGTCGGCCTCCGATCCGACCGCCTGGCCCTCGGGCGTCAGAACCAGGACGCGGACGCCGCCCACCTGAAGTATCTCCGGACTCATGACCGGGCCTGCCGCAGGAATTTGTTTGAGGCGCGATACATCAAGCGGGCTGGATGGCGGACGCGCGCCCATCCGCTAGCCAACCCGCGCAATCGGGCCCAAGCTCGGCGAGAGCCCTTTGCTCATAGGCGGCGATATCTTCGTCGCTCAACAGGTCCCGCCAGCGGCCGTTGACCCCCTTGTTAATGAAGGTCTGGGCGCCGCCCTCGAAGATCGCGCCCCCCAGCGGGGCGACGTTCTCGGCATGGGTCTTCATCCAGTCGAAGGTGCAGTGCTCGAGGATCTGCGGCCAGCGGTCCTCGGGAATGTGGCAGTCGAGGAAGGCCGCGATCCTGCGCATCTCGCCCTCCAGGTCCTGCTTCAGATCGTTGAAGTGCACCAGCATGACATTGGGAAGGTCGCGGATCGCCCACCAGGTGGCGATGTTCTCCCAATAGGGCCAGAAGGGCGCGCCATCCTGCTCCAGCCAGGTCAGGAAGTAGCGGCGGATATCGGGATCGGCGCGCGAGATCGGCGGCCCCACCCGGCCGGGCGTGTCGTTGATGGCGTCGTACCAGAGCTGATTGGCGTTGGCGTGATGGTTGTAGAGGCTCCACAGCACATCGCGGCCGTCGCGGCCGATATAGACGTACTTGGCCTTGGGCGAGAAGGTGAGCGCATCCACCGGCAGGTGGGTCTTGAGGATGCGCCGGTGCGTCTGGGCCTCAAGGATGTCCAGCAGGTCCGGCGGCATGATCCGCAGGTCCACCCAGGGTGAGAGTTCGGCGATCTTCACCTCGGGATCCCCGGCGAAGACCAGCTGGCCGACGATGTGCTGGGTCCAGGTCGTGCCGGACTTCGCATAGGTGGCCACGATCACGTCGTCATCGCGGAAGGCGAAACGATCCCAGATCGTGGAGTCCATGTGGTGGTTGTGCAGGTCTCGCGTCTTTTGCGGCCAGGCTGGCGACGACATCCGATCCCCCAGGGGCTCCTTCGTAAGGTTGGCTCATAGCCTCAAGCTTGACCTTGACCAATATCGAAGTTCGATGAACCCGGTCGTTCGGCGCCCAAAATCGCGTGGCGTCGTCCCCCGACATGATATGAGCGCCCCATGCCTGTCATGGATCTCAGCGACCTCCCCGCCCACCTGCCCCGCCTTGGCCCCCTCGTGGGCCTGGACCTGGGAGAGAAAACCATCGGCGTGGCGGTGTCCGACACCAGCCGCATGGTGGCCTCGCCGCTGAAGCTGATCCGCAAGACCAAGTTCACCGCCGACGCCGAGGCCCTGTTCGCCCTGATGGAGGGCCGGGGCGCGGTCGGCGTGATCATCGGCCTGCCGGTCAATATGGACGGCACGGAAGGGACCCGCTGCCAGTCCAGCCGCGCCTTCGCCCGCAACCTGCTGCGCCTGCGCGACCTGCCCATCGCCTTCTGGGACGAGCGGATGTCGTCCATGGCGGTGAACCGCATGTTGGTGGATGAAGCCGACATGACCCGGGCCCGCCGCGGCGAGGTGGTCGACAAGACCGCCGCTGCGTGGATTCTACAGGGCGCCCTGGAGCGCCTGCGCAACCTGGCGGACGCCCCTTCGCCGCCGTCCGAGGCCTGAACATGTGGACGCTGGCCACTGGCGCCTTGGCGAAGCCGGCCGCCCCCCTTAAGACGGCGCTTTAATGAGCGCGCCCGAATCCGGTCTGATCGACGTCCTGGGGAAGACCTTCCCCTTTCCCAAGCGCCATTTCCTGTCGGTGCTGGACCTGAACCCCGTCGAGGTCGGCGACCTGCTGGACCTGGCCGACACCTTCGTGGCCCTCAATCGCCAGACCTCGAAGAAGCTCGACCTGCTCAAGGGTCGCACGCTGATGAACCTGTTCTTCGAGAACTCCACCCGCACCCAGAGCTCCTTCGAGCTGGCCGGCAAGCGCCTGGGCGCCGACGTGGTCAATATGAGTCCGCGGGCCTCGTCGATCTCCAAGGGCGAGACCCTGATCGACACCGCCGTGACGCTCAACGCCATGCAGCCGGACCTGCTGGTGGTGCGCCACGCCTCCTCTGGCGCCGCCTCGCTGCTGTCGCAGAAGGTGTCGTGTTCGGTGATCAACGCCGGCGATGGCCAGCACGAGCATCCCACCCAGGCCCTGCTGGACGCGCTCTCCATGCGCCGCGCCTTCGGCCGCATCGCCGGCCTGCGGGTGGCCATCTGCGGCGACGTCCTCCACAGCCGGGTGGCGCGCTCCAATGTCGGCCTGCTGCAGATGATGGGCGCCGAGGTGCGCCTGGTGGGGCCGCCCACCCTGATGCCGGCCGAGGCCGATCGCTGGGGCTCGGAGGTCTATCACGACCTGCGCAGGGGCATCGAAGGCTGTGACGTGGTGATGATGCTCCGCCTGCAGCTGGAGCGCATGGACGGCGTGCTGGCCCCGTCCCAGCGGGAATATTTCCGTTTCTTCGGCCTTGATCGGGAAAAGCTCGCCTGCGCCGCCCCGCACGTCCGGGTGATGCATCCCGGCCCCATGAACCGGGGGGTGGAGATCGATTCCGAGGTGGCTGACGACCTGGCCGTCAGCCTGATCCAGGATCAAGTGGAGATGGGCGTCGCCGCCCGCATGGCCGTGCTCGCCGCCCTGGCCGCCCGACTGGACAACGACTGATGGCGCCCCGCCCCCTCGCCCTTCTCAACGCCCGCCTCGTCGATCCGGCCAGCGGCCAGGACGCACCCGGCGCCCTGCTGGTCAAGAATGGCAAGATCGCCGAGGTGGTCTTCGGCGGTGAGCTGGGCAGCCTGTCGGACGATATCGAGACGCTCGACGCCCGCGGCGCCATGCTGGCCCCCGGCCTCATCGATCTGCGGGTCAAGACCGGCGAACCGGGCGCCGAGCCCAAGGAGACGCTTAAGTCCGCCGCCCTGGCCGCGGCCGCCGGCGGCGTCACCTCCATCGTCGTCCAGCCGGACACCTCACCGGTGGTCGACGATCCCTCAGTGGTGGACTTCATCCTGCGCCGGGCCCGGGACATCGAGCTGGTCCACGTCTATCCCGCAGGCGCAGCCACCAAGGGCCTGGCGGGCGAGCGGATGGCCGAGATTGGCCTGATGCGCGACGCCGGCTGCGTCTATGTCACCGACGCCGACCATCCGATCGTCAATTCCAAGGTCTTCCGCCGCCTGCTGGCCTATGCCCGCAGCTTCGGGGTGCTGGTCGCCCACCGGCCGGCCGACCCCTGGCTGTCGGCCGGCGCCGCGGCCACCGAGGGCGAGCTGGCCGGCCGCATGGGCCTGCCGTCTGTCCCGCCCATCGCAGAGAAGATCATGCTGGAGCGCGACCTGGCCCTGGTGGAGCTCACCGGCGGGCGGCTGCTGGTGGACCAGATCACCACCGCTTGCGCCCTGGAGAGCCTGGCGCGCGGCAAGGCCCGCGGCCTGGACGTGACCGCCACCACCTCGATCAACCACCTGTCGTTCAACGAGGTGGACATCGGCGACTACCGGACCTTCTGCAAGGTGGACCCGCCCCTGCGCGGCGAGGACGACCGCCAGGCGGTGATCGAGGCCCTGGCCTCGGGCCTGATTGACATCGTCGTCTCCGCCCACGCCCCGGCGCCGGCCGAGGACAAGCGCCTGCCCTATGACGAGGCCGCCCCAGGCGCTGTGGGCCTGCAGACCCTGCTGCCGGCCCTGCTGGGCTTCCACCATGAGGGGCGCATTCCGCTCATCGACCTGATGCGCACCGTCACCAGCCGTCCGGCCGAACTGCTGGGCCTGCCCGCCGGTCGTCTGGCCAAGGGCGCGCCAGCCGATCTCGTGCTGTGTGACCTGAACGCGCCGATGATCGTCGACCTGGCGGACCTGAAGTCCAAGTCGAAGAACTCGCCCTTCGATGGCCGCCGTCTGCAGGGCGTGGTCCGCATGACCCTGGTTGACGGCCGCGTGGTCTATCAGGCCGACTAGCTGAACCCTGGTTGCCGGTCTCGACGACCGGCGCTATGCAGGGGCGAACAAAACAGCAACGGCAGATCCTGGCCGTCGCGCCACGCAAGATCGACGCCGCCAGGACTTAGGGAGACCGGGGAAACACATGCCGACCGACACCTTGAGCCTCGCGCTCGTGGCCGCCGCCCTGATCGGCGGATATCTGCTGGGCTCCATCCCCTTCGGCGTCATCGCCACCCGCCTGGGCGGGGCCGGCGACGTCCGCGCCATCGGGTCGGGCAATATCGGCGCGACCAATGTCCTGCGCACCGGCCGCAAGGACCTGGCCCTGATCACCGTGCTGGGCGACGGGGGCAAGGGCGCCATGGCGGTGTTCATCGCCTGGATGCTGACCAAGGACGGCCCCCCGGGCGCCCAGGCCACCCTCACCGCCCTGGCCGGCGGCGCGGCCTTCATCGGCCACATCTTTCCCGTCTGGCTGGGCTTCAAGGGCGGCAAGGGCGTGGCCACCTTCTTCGGGGTCCTCCTGGCCGCAGCCTGGCCTGTCGGCCTGCTGGCCGGCGCCACCTGGATCCTGATGGCCGTGGTCTTCCGCCTCTCGTCCCTGGCGGCGCTCACCGCCGCCGTGCTGGCGCCGGTCTATGTGTTCGTCACCGACCGCCCCTACCCCATCGCCGTGCTGGCCGTCATCATGGCGGTGCTGATCTTCTTCCGTCACAAGGAGAACATCGCCCGACTGCTGAAGGGCCAGGAGCCGAGAATCGGCGGCGCCAAGACCGCTGCGCCCCCGGCCCCTGAATGAGCCCTGGCCTGACGCCCCTGGCGCGGCGCGACTGGCTGCGGCTGGCCCGCAGCGAGGGCGTCGGCGCGGTGACCTTCGACCAGCTGATCCGCCGCTACGCCGAGCCGGGCCGCGCGCTGGAGGCCCTGCCGGAGCTGGCCCGGCGTGGCGGCGGCAAGGGCGCGCCGACCATTCCTTCCGCCGATGAGATCGAGGCCGAGCTGGCCGCCGGCGAAGCCCTGGGCGCCCAGCTCATCTGCGCCTGCGAGGCCAGCTATCCCCAGGCCCTGGCCGCCCTGGACCCGCCGCCGCCCGTGCTTTGGGCCCGCGGCCACGTCACCCTTCTCCACCGGTCCCTCCTCGCCATCCCCCGCGCCCCGCTCCCCTCCGCCGCGGCCCCGCCACTCGCCCCGCGCGCCACACGCCTGGGTTCGGCGGACCTTGCTGAAGCGGGTGCCTTCGGGCATCCCCATCGTCGCTGGCATGCCGAGCCCCTGGGCGTGCTAGGCGACGCCTTGCCCCTGGTTGCCGCCGGCCCCCGCGCTCCCGCCCCCCCCACCGGCTGCCTGGCCCTCACGTTCCCCTCGCGCCCTCCGGCAATACGAATCTCCGCAGTCGGATTTACAAAGCGCATCAAACACAAAACCCTCAAACAATGGGTCGGGCTCAGCGAGCCATCTTGGAGAACGCGATTGCCCTCGATCGGAATCAAGAAGTTCACCGGGATCGAAGGGACTTCGAGTTCCCGCAGCTTGAACGCGACTTCGATAAGGTCCTGGGTTGCCTCGCCCATCCCCACGATCAAGCCGCTGCAGGTCCCAATGCCGTGGTTCCGCGCCGCTTCGAGGGTCGCGACTCGGTCCGCGTAGGTGTGGGTCGTGCAGATCTCGCCGTAGCGCGCTTCGCTGGTGTTGAGATTGTGGTTGAAGCGATCGAGTCCCGCCTCGGCCAGGATCTTTGCGTGCTCATCGCCGAGCAGGCCCGCGGAGAGACAGACCTCGACGGGATAGCGCTGCTTGATCTCGCGGACCAAGCCCGCGAGTTAGATCGGGAAGAGCGTCGTGTAGGGAAAGAGTGTAGATCTCGGTGGTCGCCGTATCATTAAAAAAAAAATATACTGAGCCTAATCGCGCTCACGTTACCACACTATGCTGTACTGACGTGTCCTCTTACCTTTGACCCCCTTCGCCTCACCACCATCCCACCGCTCACCTCTCTTTCCC
>CALEOQ010000156.1 GCA_937910255.1 uncultured Caulobacteraceae bacterium
GGCAGTGTTGGTGGTGGCGTTGGGATTGTACAGGTGTGGGGGGGGGGGCGGGGGGAGGGGTGGGGGTGTTTTTTTTTTAAGGGTACGGCGACAACCGAGATCTACACTCTGTCCCTACACGACGCTCTTCCGATCTGAAATTCGCGAGAATCTCTAGGTCGTCCCCCTCCCTTGGCCCCAACCCGGCGCATCCTCCGCTGTCGCGGCGATGCTTAAAGGGCTCTCGCAACCCCCCCGGCCCATCGGCCAATCCTAACCAGCACACCGACATCCATGAGGACTCTCCTCCTGGACGGACTCGGGCGCCGCGCGGTCGGGGCTGGCAAGGCCTGAGCCTACCGCCACGCTGTATGGCGCCGGGCACTGAACGCCAGCTTACGGAAGAGGTTCCGAAGAAATCCTCCGACGTGAGATTTTCTGGCGCCACGACCCGTAGCGAGGGGCGATGTTGCAGCCGCATGGCGAAATACGCAATCGGCTTCCCTTAGGAGTGGAGTCTTTCGGGGTCACGCCTTGTCGTTTGCGCGACTGCGTCGGCGCCCGCCCAGGGCGTCCGGACGATTGAGTTCCTGGCGATATTCGTCCCGGCGCTCGTGGATCGAGGCTATCACAAGGCCCATGGGCACGCCGATCTCCACCAGGACGGTCTCGGAGAGCTGCAGGCTGGCCTCGACGGTCTCGGGCACCGCATCGGTGGCGCCCATCTCATAGAGTCGCTTGGCATGGCGCGCGTCCCGGGCGCGGGCGACGATCACCAGGTCGGGACGCAGTCGCCGCGCCACCGACACCACGCTCTCGGCGCCCTCGGGATCATCCATGGTCACCACCAGGGCGCTGGCCTCTCCCAGGCCGCATCGGTTGAGGAACTCCGGCCGCGAGGCGTCGCCAAAGAAGCAGGGGCGGCCCGTGCGCCTCGCCTGCTCCACCAGGCGCGAATCGCGCTCGGCCGAAACCCAGGCCGTGCCATGCCGGCTGAGCATGTCTCCGACCAGCTGACCCACCCGCCCATAGCCGACGATGAGCACCGAGGGCGCCACGTCTCCGCCGCCGGGGGCCTCGTCGAGGGCCGGCGGCGGCTCGCGCCGGGCCAGACGCTGACCCAACCAGGCGAGCACCGGCACCAGGGCCATGGTCAGGGTGGCGGCCACCATGACGAGTTGACCGGTCTGGAGAGACACCACCCCCAGGCCTGTGGCCTGGTTGATGATGACGAAGGCGAACTCCCCGCCCGCCGCCAGGGGCAGGGCCACCTCGGCCGCCGCCAAGGGCGGCAGGCGGGTCAGTCGCGCCAGGGCGAAGATCACCGCCCCCTTGGCCAGCAGCAGCCCCGTCGCCAACCCCAGGACCTCCAGCGGCCGCGCCGCCAGAAGCGAGAGGTTGAGCCCGATCCCCACGGACAGAAAGAAGAGACCGAGCAGCAGGCCCTTGAACGGCTCGATGGTCACCTCGACCTCGTGGCGGAACTCGGTTTCCGCCAGCAGCAGGCCCGCTACGAAGGCCCCCAGGGCCATGGACAGGCCGGTCAGCGCACTGACCAGCCCCGCCCCGATGACCACCAGCAGGCAGGCGGCCATGAACAGCTCTTCACTCTTGGCCCGCGCCACCGAGCGCAGGAGGGGCCGCAGCAGCAGCCGGCCGAACGCCACCAGGCCGATCATGCCCAGCATGGCCGGGGCGAAGGTCAGCAGCAGGCGGGGCGAAAGCTCCTCGCCGCCCCGGGCGCCGAGGACGGCCAGGGTGATCAGGATCGGCGCCACCGCCAGGTCCTGAAACAGCAGGATCGCGAAGGTCGCCCGCCCCGTGGTCGAATGGTGGCGGCGCTGCTCGATCAGCACCGGCATGACGATCGCGGTGGACGACAGGGCCAGCGCCGCGCCGATGGCTGCGGCCGGCGCCACATCCATGCCCAACAGCATGGCCAGCCCCGTCAGCACGCCGAGGGTGACGCCCACCTGGGCGGCGCCCAGCCCGAAGACCAGCCGGCGCATGAGCCGCAGCCGCTCCCAGGACAGCTCCAACCCGATCATGAACAGCAGGAAGACGACCCCCAGCTCGGCGAGCTGGGCGATGTCCTCCGGATTGTCGACGGTGAAGTAGGACACCCAGGGGGCGAGATCCCCCAGCCGGCCAAGGCCAAAGGGACCCAGCGCCACCCCGGCCAGGATGAAGCCGAGGATCGGGCTGATCTTCCAGCGCCGGAAGAGCGGCACCACGACGCCGGCCGTGGCCAGGAACAAGACAATGTCCTTATAGCCGTCCGTCGCGCCGTGACCGTCCATGCTGTCCCTCGTCCCGTTCGCGTTGAGTATGGCAGGCGCTGCGGCGCAGGCGAACCGTTCGGCGCCCCGGCCAGGCGCCTTTCCTGATCCAGGATCCTTTCCTGACAAAGGGCGGGCGGCGTTGACTTCGCGCAGGCCCGTCCTCTTTATGCGCCACATATTTTGAGAATGGAGGACGCCCTATGGAGGTTTGGAATTACGCCAACCTGTGGGAATCGGTCGCGCGCGCCACGCCGGACCGCCCAGCCCTGATCCACGGTGAAAAGGTTTTCGCCTGGAAGGACTTCGACGCCCGCGCCAACGCCCTTGGCCGGCGCATGGTCGAAAAGGGGCTGACCCATCAGTCCAAGGTCGCCGCCTATCTCTATAACGGCCCGGAATACATCGAGACCTACTACGCCGCCTTCAAGGCCGGCCTGGTCCCGTTCAACACCAACTATCGCTACAGCGGCGACGAGCTGGTCTATCTGTTCGACAACGCCGACGCCGAGGCCGTGGTGTTCCACGCCTCCTTCGCCGAGACCGCCGCGTCGGTCCGCGCCCGCCTGCCCAAGGTCAAGGTCTGGATCGCCGTCGCCGAAGACGGCTTCCCGGTCCCTGACTGGGCCGAGGACTATGACGCCATCGTCGCTGGCGACGGGGCGCGCTTCGAGGCGCCCTGGGGTCGCTCAGCCGACGACCTGCTCTTTATGTATACGGGCGGCACCACGGGCATGCCCAAGGGCGTGATGTGGCGCCAGGAGGACCTGTTCAAGGGTCTCGGCGGCGGGGCCAACCTGTTGCTCGGCCTGCCGCCGCTGGAGACCGTCGAGGAAGCCGGCGATCGCGCCAAGGCCAATGCGGCGTCTGCCGAACCCCAGGCGATCACCATTCCGGTCGCGCCCCTGATGCACGCCACCGGCCAGTTCATCTCCTTTGGCCAGCTGATCAGCGGCGGCGCCATCGCCACTCTTCCCTCGCGCAAGTTCGATCCGGCCGTGCTGTTCGACGAGGTCGAGCGCCTGGGGGTCAGCGGCCTGATCATTGTCGGCCTCGCCTTCGCCGCCCCGATGCTGGAATGCCTGGAGGCCAATCCCGGCCGCTGGACCATGCCCAGCCTCAAGCGGATCGTCTCCTCGGGCACCATGTGGTCGGCGGAGAACAAGCAGGGCCTGCTCAAGCACCTGCCCAACATCATGCTGATGGACAGCCTCGGCTCGTCCGAAGCCCTCGGCCTGGCCTCCTCGGCCTCGGGCGGCGGCGTTTCGGCGGCCACGGCCAAGTTCGCCACCGGCCCCAACGCCGCAGTCTTCACCGAGGACGGCCGCCGAGTGGCGCCGGGTTCGGGCGAGCGCGGCCTGGTGGCCGTGGGCGGCCACACGCCGCTCGGCTACTACAAGGACGAGGAAAAGTCGGCCAAGACCTTCCGCACCTTCGAAGGCCAGCGCTGGTCGGTGCCGGGCGACTGGGCCACGGTCGAGGCCGACGGGGCCATCACCCTGCTCGGCCGCGGCAGCCAGGTGATCAATACCGGCGGCGAGAAGGTCTTCCCCGAAGAGGTGGAAGAATCCCTCAAGCGCTTCCCCGGCGTGCGCGACGCCGCCGTGGTCGGCCTGCCCGATCCGCGGTTCGGCGAGCGGATCTGCGCGGTGGTCGATGTGGCGAGCGGCGACGAGCCCTCCCTCGCCGACCTGCAGGCCCACGTGAAGGCCAACCTGGCCGATTACAAGGTTCCGCGGGATCTGGTCTTCGCCCCTGTGGTCCGCGCGCCCAACGGCAAGCTCGACTACAAGCTGGTGCGCGCCCAGGCTCAGGAGGCGCTCGGCGCCAAGGCCTAACGAAAATGTAATGAGCCTCCTGGGGTCTGGGCGGGGCATGGTTCGCCCATCCCAGACCCCAAAGAGGCTGATATTTCCACATGAAGACCCTCTGGTTCGGCGCCGCTGCGGCGGCCGCCCTCCTCGGCGCTACGGCGCCAGCTTCCGCGTCCGACCTCCGTCCCCTCCACATCTTCAGCGCTGCGCCCGCCGCCGAGGCCGGCGGCGCCGTCGATGTCTCCCAGGCCCAGCGCATGGGCCCCTGGGGCTTTGACCGCAGCGGCATGAGCGCCGGCGTGGGCCCAGGCGAGGACTTCTTCAACCACGTCAACGGCGACTATGTGGACGCTCTGGTCATTCCTTCGGACCGGTCGCGCTACGGCACCTTCGACGCCCTGAACGAACTGTCGGTCAACCGCATGCGCGCCGTGCTGGACGCCTCGGCGGCCGGCGGCTCGGCCAGCGGCGACGAGGCCCTGATCGGGACCTTCTATAAGAGCTTCATGGACAAGGCCGCGGTGGACGCCAAGGGGGCCGCGCCGCTCACGGACGACCTGGCGAAGATCCGCGCTGCGACCTCAAAGGAAGACCTGGCCCGCCTGATGGGCGAGACCATGAAGGGCTTCGGCGGTTCGGTCTTCAGCGCCTATGTCTATGACGACGCCAAGAACCCGGAGCGCTACACGGTCTATCTGGGCCAGGCCGGCATCGGCATGCCCGACCGCGACTATTACCTGACCGAGAACTTCGCCCCGCAGAAGGCGCAGTACGAGGCCTATGTGGCGGAACTCCTGACCCTGGCCGGCTGGCCCGAGCCCGAGGCCAACGCCAAGGCCATCGTCGAGATGGAGACCAAGATCGCCGAGGTCTCCTGGACCCGGGCCGAGCGCCGGGACGACGACAAGACCTATAATCCCTACACCCTGGCCGAACTGAAGGCCTACGCGCCGGACTTCCCCTGGGACGCCTTCATCGAAGGCGCCGACCTGACGGCGGCCGAGCGGGTCGTCGCCTCCGAAAACACCGCCTTCCCGAAGATCGCCAAGATCTTCGCCGAGACCCCGGTCGAGGTTCAGAAGGCCTGGGCGGCCTACACCCTGACCGATCAGGCGGCGCCCTATCTGGCCGAGCCCTTCGTGGCGGCCTATCACGGCTTCCGCGAAAAGACCCTGTCGGGTCAGCCGGAGCAGAAGCCCCGCTGGAAGCGTGGGGTGAGCACGGTCGACACCTATGCCGGCGAAACCCTCGGCAAGCTCTATGTGGCCGAGTATTTCCCGCCCGAGAGCAAGGCCAAGATGGAAGCCCTGGTGGCCGACATCAAGACGGCCATGGAGGCCCGCATCAAGGGCCTGACCTGGATGGGCGACGACACCAAGGCCAAGGCCCTGGAGAAACTGTCCAAGTTCACGGTGAAGATCGGCTATCCCGAGGAATGGCGCGACTATTCGGGCCTGACCATCGAGGCCGACGACCTCTATGGCAATGTGGAGCGGGCCGCAGCCTTTGAATGGGCCTATCGGGTCGACCGCCTGGACGAGCCGGTGGACGACAAGGAATGGGGCATGACGCCCCCCACCGTGAACGCCTATTACAGCCCGACCAAGAACCAGATCGTGTTCCCGGCCGCCATCCTGCAGCCGCCCTTCTTCGATCCCGACGCCGATCCGGCCATCAACTATGGCGGCATTGGCGGGGTGATCGGCCACGAAATCACCCACGGCTTCGACGACCAGGGCCGCAAGTCCGATGGCGACGGCAAGCTGACCGACTGGTGGACGGCCGAGGACGCCGCCAAGTTCGACGCCCAGGCCAAGAAACTGGGCGCCCAGTACTCGGCCATCGAGCCCCTGCCGGGCTCGCCGATCAATGGCGACCTGACCATGGGCGAGAACATCGCCGACCTCGGCGGCCTGCTGTTGGGCCTCGACGCCTATCACCTGTCCCTGGACGGAAAGCCGGCCCCGGTGATCGACGGCTTCACCGGCGACCAGCGGGTCTTCCTCGGCTGGGCGCAGGTGTGGCGGGGCAAGTACCGCGAGGACGCCCTGAAGCGTCAGCTGGTCTCCGACCCCCACGCGCCGCCGCATTATCGGGTCAATGTGCCGGTGGCCAATATCGACGCCTGGTACGACGCCTTTGACGTGACGCCCGAGGACGCCATGCACGTGGCGCCGGCGGACCGCGTCCGCATCTGGTGAATGACGACGCCGGGGCGGGCCACACCGGCTCGCCCCGTTTTTATCTCTAGCGTCAATTTTTGGGTTTCGACCAAAAAGAAATGGCCCGTTGCGGGGGATAATCGCAACGGGCCTGTTCTTATTGTGAGCTGCCGCTCATTTTAGAAGGGCGTTTCCTCCCCGAAACGCCGGAGACTTCAGGACTTAAGTCGCCGTCTTGTCTCTCGCCAGGTGAGAAAACGGCAATTTCGGGTCCAAGTCAATGAACCAAATCGGCGGATGAGCGGAATTTCCCCTCAGATTTCCGAGATTTCGCTCAAACGCGCTCACAATCCCGATATTTCTGACTCATCTGTCAGATTTTGGCCAGGATCGCCCTGAGCATGTCCATGCCGGGCGAGGCGGTTTCAAAGACGAAGTCAGGTTGCGCCGCGGTAATCGGACCAAGACCCGCCGTCGAGAGGGCCTGTCCGGCCTCGGCCACGACGCCCGCCGGCGCCAGCAGGCCGTTGGGCCGCCGCGACGCCCCCCGGGACATCAGGCCATCGATCACCCCCTGGACGGTTGGCCCGATCTCGGCCTCGGGCCAGGTCAGGGTGGCGCTGGCCCGGGCGTTGGCGCGCGCCTCCACCCGCCGCAGCAGCGTCTCGGTCACCTGCAGATGGGCCTCCGTCCAGTCCGCCCGCAGGCTGGCGGCCAGATGCGCCTGGCTCCGGAGGATCACGCCATCATCAAGGACCTTGAGCCCATTGGCCTCCAGGGTGGCGCCGGTGGTGGTGATATCCACCACAAGCTCCGCGGCCCCGGCCGCCGGCGCGCCCTCGGTGGCGCCGCCGGACTCCACGATCCGATAGTCCACCAGGCCGTGGCGGGCGAAGAAGGCCCGGGTCTGGAGGATGTACTTGGTGGCCACCCGCATCCGTCGGCCGGTGCGGGCCAGGATGTCGTGCGCCACCTCTTCCAGGTCGCCCATGGTCTCCACATCGAGCCAGCTCTTGGGCGTGGCCACCACCAGATCGGCGCGGCCAAAGCCCAGGGGACGCAGCAACAGGGCGCGGGCGGCGAGATCGCCGGGCCGCTCGCGCATCAGGTCCTCGCCGGTCACCCCCAGATGGGCCTCGCCGGCGTCGATGGCCTCGGCGATGTCGCCGGCCGACAGCAGGCGGACCTGGGCGCCCTCCAGCCCCTTGAGGCTGGCCATATAGCCGCGGGCGCCGCCTTCGGCCTCAAGCTTGAGGGCGCAGTCGGCGAGCCAGGCTTCGACCTGCTCCTTCAGCCGGCCCTTGGACGGCACGGCGATGATCAGCGGGGCGTCCATCAGACTTCTCCCTGGGCGAAGGCCCGCCAGGGCCGGACCATGCAGCCGACGGCGCGGCCGCCGCCCGTCCCCCCGAGCCGGACCAGCAATCCATCATAACGGCCGCCGGCCGCCACCGGCCGGTCGGGGCCCAGGGCGGCGCTGCGCACCTCGAAGGTCAGGCCGTCATAATAGTCAAAGGCGTGGCCGAGGCCGGGCGTGAACCTCAGAACGTCCTGCGGAACGCCCTCGGCGGCGAGCTTGGCGAGACGGCTCGACCAGGCCGTGATCGCCGCATCCAGGGCCGACGCCTGCCCCCCGGCCAGGCGGCGCGCCTGATCCAGCGCGGCCTCGGGTCGGTCGGAAATGGCCAGGAAGCTTGCAACAGCGGCGGCCTGAGCCGTGGTGAGCGCCGGCGCCCGACGCGCCTGGGCCTTGCTCACCAGCCGCTCGGCGATCTCAGCGGGTCCGCGGCCGCCCACCGGCGCAATGCCGGCCAAGGCCCACACCTCGCGGAGCAGGTTTCCAGCCCCCTCGCCCGGCAGATCCGCCAGCAGATCGGCCAGACCGCCATCGGCCCCGCTGTCTGCCGCCCCCTGCCCGGCCCGCGCCAACTCGGCCTGGAGCAGGCGAGGTCGCTTGGCGATGCGGACCAGGCGGGTGGCCAGGGCGGGGGCCAGATCGAGGCTGTCGATGAAGGCCGCGAACAGGGCCGCATCGCCCAGCCAGAATTCCAGATCGCCGCGCCCCCCCGCGATCGCTCCGCGCCAGGCCAGGGCCGCCACCTCGGCGTCCGCCGTCACGGCGTCGGAGGCCTGGGCGTCGAAGCGCTCCAGCCCCAGTTGCAGGAACTCTTCGGACCGACCGGTGTGTTCAGGCGCGGCCCGGAAGGCCTTGCCCTGGTAGAAGTAGCGCCCCTCGACCGCCCCGCTCTCCACATGGCTGCGGGCCACGGGCGCCGTGAAGTCCGGGCGCAGGCAGGATTCCGCGCCGCCCTCGGCCTGGACCACGAACAGCCGTGCCCGCAGGCCCTCGCCCGCCAGATCGAGGATCAGGTTCAGGGGCTGGACCAGCGGCACGTCGGCCAGGCTCGCGCCCACCGTCTCGAACGGCGCCCGTATGGCCGCCAGCACGGCCGGCGGCAGGGTCGGCTCAACCCGCATCAGGCGCCCCTCACGATCTTGGCCACGCTCGCCACCAGCTCGCCGCGGGGGCAGCTGATCTGGCCCGGACGCTCGCCGCGCCACTGGCTGTTGTCGGTGATCCCGGCGGCCAGTTCGCGCCCCAGGTCGAGGTCCTTGATGGTCACGGTCCCGGCCGCGATCTCGTCCCCGCCCAGGATGACGGCGGCCGGCGCCAGGCGTCGGTCAGCATATTTCATCTGCGCCTTCATGCCCGAGGATCCCAGATAGACCTCGGCGGCGATCCCGGCGGCCCGCAGCTCTCCGGCCGCGGCGAAATAGTGCGCCATGTCGTCATTGTTGAAGGCGATGACGACCACCGGCCCGCGGACGTCGGCGGCCATATCCCGCGCCGCTGCGCGCAGGGCCGAGGCCAGGCGGGAGACGCCGAAGGAAAAGCCGGTGGCCGGCACGGCCTGGCCGGTGAACCGCGCCACCAGGTCGTCATAGCGCCCGCCGCCGCCGATCGAGCCGAACCGGACCGGATTGCCCTTCTCCTCCGTTGTCTCCACCAGCCCCTCGGCCTCGATCACCGCCCCCGTCTATTATTCCCTCCCACATCTGCATCCCCCCCCTCTTCACTCCCCTCCCGTCCTACTCTCCTACTCCCTCTTCTGCCTGCTCACCCC
>CALEOQ010000157.1 GCA_937910255.1 uncultured Caulobacteraceae bacterium
GACACGGTGTGGTAGATGCTGCAGATGTGGCACGGTGTGGTACCATTGTGTTTTTTTTTTTTCAAGCAGAAGACGGCATACGAGATTACGACGTGACTGGAGTTCAGACGTGTGCTCTTCCGATCTAGCGTCGCCATCTACCGCCAGGCCGACCGCGACGCGCCCTTCGAGGTCATGTCCCGCTTCAGCTTCGCCAGCGAGACGGCGCGGGCCTAGTCGCAGATCGCAGCGATCAGCGCGGCGATCCCACTCTCGCGGTCGCTGTCGTTACGCAGTTCGACCACGTCACGACCGGCGATGGCGTAGGCCTGGGCGCGGGCGATACGGTCGGCGATCTCGATTTCGGACTCGCGACCGCGTTGGCGAAGGCGCTCGGCGAGCTGGTCGGGATCGGCGCTGACCGAGACGATGCGCACGGCGCCTAGCCTCCGGCGGGCCTCGTCGATCACCCCGCGGGACACATTGGCCACCACGCGGCGGCCCATGGCCAGATCCTGCAGGATATCCGCCGGCACGCCGTAACAGAGCCCGTGGGCGCGCCAGGACAGGGTGTAGTCACCGGCCTGCTCGCGGCGGAGAAACTCCGCCTCGCTGATCGGCTGGTGGTCTTCGCCGCCAGCCTCGGCCGGACGGGTGATGTCGCGACGTACGAACACCACCTCGGAATCGTCGGCCAGGGCGAGGCGCGCGCCGTCCATCAGCGTGTCCTTGCCGACGCCCGAGGGGCCGACCACCAGGATCAGCAAGCCGCCCTTAGGCGTACTTTTCGACGAAGGCGTCGGCGTCGAGTGCGCGGAAGTCGTCGAGGGCGTCGGCGAGGCGTTCATGTTCCCAGTCCCACCAGGCGATCGCAAGAAGGCCGTCCTGCACCGCCTTGGGGAAGCGCTCGCGGATCGGCTTGGACGGCACCCCGCCCACAATGGTGAAGGGGGCCACATCCTTGGACACCACCGCGCCTGCGCCGACAACCGCGCCCGTGCCCACGGTGACACCGGGCAGCACGGTCACGCCGTGGCCCAGCCACACGTCATGACCCAGCGTCACAGTGTGAGAGCGGCGCCACTCGAAGAAGTCCTGGTCGTCCTCATCTCCCAACTCATAGGAGATGGCGCGATAGCTGAAGTGATGCTGCGCGGCCTTCCAGGTCGGATGATTGCCGGGATTGATCCGCACGTCCCGGGCGATGGAGCAGAACTTGCCGATCTCGGCATAGGCCGAGCTGGAATCGTTCACGATATAGCTGAACGCCCCCATGGCGGTTTCCGACAGGCTGGTGCGCGCGCCCACCCGGCACCAGGGGCCAAGGATGCTGTCATGCACCTGCGCCTGGGCGTTGATCGCGGGCTCGGGGCCGCGGACCTTCTCGGCTGGCTCGACAGGCGGCGTGAACCGTTCGAAATAGCGGTAGCCCGGCGCGAGGGGCCGGTCGGCGAGTTTCAGACCCATCAGGCGGCGGCCACGGCCTGGGTGGCGAAGGCGCGGCCGGCGCGGCCGGTGCGCACGCCGTAGATCTTGTCGATCACCTCCGGCGTCAGGCCCGACGGCGCGCCGTCATAGATGATCTTGCCCTTCGACATGCCGATGATGCGCGTGCAGTAGCGCCGGGCGATGTCCAGGCTATGCAGGTTGACGATCACGGGAATGCCCCGTTCGCGGCAGACGTCTTCCAGGGCCTCCATCACCACCTCGGTGTTGATGGGATCGAGCGAGGCCACCGGCTCATCGGCCAGCAGCATATCCGGCTCCTGCAGCATGGCCCGGGCGATGGCCACCCGCTGCTGCTGTCCGCCCGACAGGGTCGCGGCCCGCTGCAGGGCGACCTGGGCCATGTCGAGGCGATCGAGCTCAAGGATGGCGCGGGCGCGATCCTCGGCGGGGAAGATCTTGAGCAGCGAGGTGGCCGTCGGCCGCTCGGCCAGCACGCCCACCAGCACGTTGGTGATCACGTCCAGGCGTGGGCAGAGGTTGAACTGCTGGAAGATCATGGCGCAGCGGCGACGCCAGCGGCGCAGCGGCTTGCCCTTCAGCTTGCCGACATCCTCGCCGTCCCAGAGGATCTGGCCCGAGGTCGGATCGGCGAGCCGGTTGATCATGCGCAACAGGGTGGATTTGCCGGCGCCCGAGCGCCCGATCACCCCGATGAACTCGCCGCGGTCACACTTGAAGGACACGCCGTCGACGGCGCTGACCTCCCCGAACCGCTTGGTCACGTTGCGCAGCTCCAGCATCCTGCCTCCAGGGTTCGGCGGTAAGCTCTTGATAGCTTGTAGATTAGGCGCGCCCGGTGACCCCGACGTGACGGCTCGCAAGACCCTTTCGCCCACCTAGGGGGGATTTGTCGGCTGGGCCGTGGCCGGGTGTCTCGCCCGCGTCACCGCAGTGACCTACCTGTGGGCGGCGGAGGCGACAGCATGGCGGACTTCCTGGTGATCGGCGCCCTGGCCCTGGACCGTCCGGTCTGGCTGGAGGGCGCGCTCGAACGCGGCGGTCGGGTGGCCGGCCGCAGCCTGGAGGCCCAGCTCGGACCTCGCCTGGGCGGCGGCGGCGCCAATGCCAGCGTGGCCCTCACCATGGCGGGTCATACGGTCAGGCTGGTGAGCCTGGTGGCCGCCGACGATGGGGGCGATCAGGCGATCGCCATGGCCAGGGCCGCGGGTCTCGATGTGGCCCTGGTCGGCCGCCGCCCCGGCGAGAGCCGCACGACCCTGATCCTGATCGAGCCGGACGGCGAGCGTCTGGTGCTGGGCCTGGATATCGACCGCGCCCGACTTGTTCTGCCGCCCCTGCCCTCGCCGGCCGATCACCCGGCCGTACAGCCGGATGGCGTCTATGTGCGGGCCGCCTTCCCGGGCGCCGACGCCTGGGCCGCCCGCAGCCGCGGTCCCGTGGTGGTCCACTGGCCGGCGCCGACCTATGCCGGCCCCGCCGATGTGGTGGTCTGTTCGGCGGACGATCTTGATCCTGATGTGCTGGCCGCCCCGTTCGAGGCCGCCCGCGCGGTCTTCGGGTCCCGTCTTTCGGCCATCGTCGTCACCCACGGGGCGGACGGGGCAAGCGCCTACAGCGCCGGCGCGCCGATCAGCGTACGGCCGCCGCCGGCGAAGGTGATCGATTCAACCGGCGCCGGGGACGTCTTCGCCGCCGGCCTGCTGGAAGCGCTCAGCGGGGACGCGAGCATGATGCGGGCCCTGGACCAGGCCTGCGCCTGGGGGGCCGTCACCGTGGGTCTGGCGAGTTCGGCGCCGGTGGACGCAGGGCCCGGCGCCTACCGGCCTTTTACCCCTTAGGCCAGACGATTGCGGAACCAGCGCGACAGGGTGTCCAGCCCCGCCACGGCGATCATGTAGAGCAGGATGATGAAGGCCACTTCGTCGAAGGCGAAGATGCGGATCCGCTCGTCCAGTTCGAAGCCGATACCGCCGGCCCCGACGATGCCCAGCACCCCGGCGTTGCGGAAATTGCCTTCCAGGAAGAACAGGGTCTGGCTGGTGGCCACCGGCGCAAACTGCGGCGCCAGGCCAAACCGCATCACCGCCAGGGGCGAGGCCCCGGCCGAGCGCACCCCTTCCAGGGGCTTGGCGTCGGCGTTCTCCAGGGATTCAGAGAACAGCTTGGCCAGGTTGGGGATGTCGGCCAGGGCCAGGGCGATCACGCCCCCGAAAGGCCCAAGACCGAAGGCCGAGACCAGGATCAGCGCCCAGACCAGGGCCGGCACCCCGCGGAAGATGTCGAGGAACCGCCTGAAGGCGAAATGCAGGGCGGGGTTGGACACCACCGTCTTGGCGCCGATGATACCCAGCGGCAGGGCGACCACCGCAGCGATCGCCGTGCCGGCGAAGGCCATGGCGAAGGTTTCGGCCAGGGCCTTGAGGATGCGCTCCGACTGGCCGCCGGACGAGGGCGGGAACATCTCGCCCAGGAAGCGGGCCAGCTTGCCGAAGCCGGTCATCAAGGCGCCCGGCGCCAGGTCCAGGTCGATGGCCATGCCGACCAGCGCCGCCAGGGCCAGCAGCAGCAGCACGGCGTCTCGAACCCGGCGGGTCCAGGGCGCCCGCAGAGCGCCCGGGGCGATGGCCAGGGCCTGATCGTATGCGGGACCGGTCATCAGGCCTTCTCCAGACCGATAAGCCGATGACGCACGGCTTCGGAGAACAGATCGATCAGGAAGATCATGGCGATGATGATCATCAGGATCGCCAGGTAGGTGTCGAACTCGGTGTAGGTGATGGCCCGTTGCAGCTCGAGGCCGATGCCGCCGGCCCCCACGATGCCCAGGGCCGCGGCGCCGGCCAGATTACCCTCCAGCCGGATCAGGGCGTAGGAGGCGTAGTTGGGCAGCACCTGAGGCATGACCCCGTAGCGGATCTTCTTCAGCGGACCTGCGCCGCTGGCCTGCAGGGCTTCAAGCTGCCGGGGGTCGATCTCTTCGTTGATCTCGGCGAACAGCTTGCCCAGGCCACCAAGGGTCGAGATGGTCAGGGTCAGGACCCCGGCCAGGGGACCAACCCCGAAGGCGGCCACCAGGATCAGCGCCATGATGAGGTCCGGCAGGGTCCGGATCGCCTCCAGGATGCGACGGACGACAAAGCGCACCGGCGCGAAGGGCATGAGGTTCTGGGCGGTGAGGAACGACGCCCCCAGGGCCAGGACCGAACCCAGGGCGGTGGCCAGGATGGCCATCTCCACGGTCTGCCAGGCGGCCCGCAACCAGATCGGCAGGGCGTAGAACCAGGAGTGCAACGAGCCCTGGGTCTGGCGGTCGGCCAACAGGGCCTCGGGCTTCAGGTCCGGATTCATCCTTTGCAGGAAGTCGGCGATCCGCCCCAGGGGGTCGCCGCCGATGTCGGAGCCAAAGAACTGGCTGCGCTGGAAGGAGACCAGGAGCAGGACGGTGAAGATCGCCAGGCCGATCACCGCCTGGGTCCGCTGGCGGATCAGCGCCCGCCGGCGTTCGCGCTCGAACGCCTCGACGGTCGGGTTGGTCACGTTCATGAGCCGACCGTCGGACCTTGATGGATCAGGGCCTTGGCCTCGGTGGGCTCGAATTCCTCGGCGTCTGGGCCGGCGGCCCAGGCGAAGGCCTCCGGCGCCTCGTTGTGCATCGCCACATGGATGCCGAGCAGGCGGAAACGACGATCGTCGCTCATGTCGGTCCTCACCGCCCAGGCCTGGTCGGCGACGGGCCGCTGGCGCCAGACGACCCGCAGGTCGGTGCAGAGGTCCAGACCTGGCTGATCGCCGCGGCAGAGCTTCTGCCAGGCGCCGGCATGCAGGACCATGGCCTGGGCCTGGCCGCCGCGCAGGCGCTCTGCGGCCGTCTCGTAGTCCTCGGCCACCGTCTGCGCGCCGAAGAAGGCTTCATCTGCGCCATAGTCGGCCAGGGCCACCCGGGGGACCTCCAGGCTGGCCTTCATCGGCCCGCCGAACACCAGGGTCGCCCCCGCCAGATCGCCCAGGGTCTTCGCCGGCGCGGTGTTCAGCGTGGCGACGACGATCGGCAGGCGGTTCAAAGCCCCCTTCTCCCGGGTGGTGAGCACGCTGCGCACGGTCCCGGACACCGGCCCGAAGGCCGCGTCGTCCAAACGGGCCATATCGACCTGCCCGGCGGCCAGGGCGCCAGCCGCAGTCGTTTCGTCCGCCATCGGACAATTGAGCACATCGGTCTGCAGGCGCTCGGCCAAGAGCTTGAAATAGGCCCTCTGTCCGGCCGGCGCGTCGGCGCCCAGCGGCGCGCAGGGACCAGCAGCGCCCCCCACGTCTGCGATCCGCAGGGGCAGGACCGGCGTCTGAGCCTGGGCGGCGCTGACAAGCAGGGCCGCGGCGGCGAGAACCAGGCGTCTCATTAGCGCTCTCCGCTGCGGCGCGCGGCGATGTCGTCGGCCCGCAGCTTGATGATCTGGGCGTAGTGTTCGCGGGTGACGGCGGTAAAGGCCGCCCCGTCGGGCTGGCCGATGTCGCGCCAGACCTCCGGATCGTCATAGGGCAAGGCGGCCATAGCCCCGCGCACAGCGTCGATGAACGGCTGCGGCCGGTCGGTGCGGACGACCACGGCGCTGTTGGGAATGGGGCCGGCGGTCCAGATGATCCGGAAGTCGTCCAGATCGACCACGCCGCGCCGGGCCATGGTGAAATGGGCGCCGGTGGTGAAGCCGTGCTCGGGGTCGCCCCCGCCCATATTGATGATGGTGGCGTCGAACTGGCCATTGTCCAGGGCCATCACCGCCTGGGTGTGACCGCCCGCGAAGCTCGAACGACCGAAATAGGTGTCAGGGTCGATCCCCTGGTCGCGCATCACCGCCCGAGGATAGAGGTAGCCAGAGGTGGAGTTGAAATCCACATAGCCGAGGGTCTTGCCCTTCAGATCATGGATGGAGCGATAGGGGCTCGAGGCCATCACCAGCAGGCCGGAATAGTAGCCGATGTCGCCTTCCGCCTGCCGCACGGTGAGGATGGGCTGGGCCAGATCGCCAATCTGGGCGTCCACATTGGCGTAGCCGCCGCCGGCGATGGTGGCGATGTCCACCTGGCCGCTGGAAAGCGCCTGGATGGTGCCGTTGTAGTCCGAAGATTCGTAGAGCTTGACCGGCAGGCCGGTGGCCTTGCCGATATAGGTCTTATAGGCGGTCAGGCGCCGGGTCACCATGGGGTCGTCCTCCGACCCGCGGACCGCCATCCGGACCTCCTTCATCTCTGACTGCCAGCTGCCGTCCGAGGTCTTGGCCTCGCCGCCGCACCCCGCCAGGCCAAGGCCGATCGCCGCCAGGATCGCACCTGATCGTCGCCGCATGGAGAACCTCTACGCTGTCAAATCCCGGCGTTGGGGAGCCCCGCCGTCGGACGAGAGGTTTCGCATTCGGACGTGAAGCCGTAGTGACACCGCGCGCGGGCGACAGGCCAATGGCCGCCGCACTTGTCGGGTCGGACCCGCGCTCTAGGCGGGAAAGATCAGCCGCACGCGCGCGCCGGTCCCGGCCGGGAAGTCCAGAACGCCGTCGAGCTGTCCCGCCAGGCTCTGCATGATGCCAAATCCCAGGCTGATCTTGCCTTCCAGACCTGGATTGGGGGTGGGAAAGCCCGGGCCGTCGTCGGCGATCACCAGCGCGGCGCGGTCATCGTCAAGGGGCGCGAGGTCGATGGTGATCTGGCCGGCGGTGCGGCCGTCAAAGGCATGCTTGAGGGAATTGGTGACCACCTCGGCCACCAGCAGCGACAAGGTCACCAGCCGCGGCGTGTCGAGATTGACCCCATCGGCCCGCACCGAACTGGTCACGCCCTTTACCCCGGCGGCCTGAACGAGATCGTCGCAGAGCTCCCGCAGCGAGGCCCCGACACTGAGCTCAAGACTGGCGGGATCATAGAGACGCCGGTGAATCTGGGCCATGGTGACCAGCCGCTCACGCGCCTCATCCAGGGCCGCGGAGGCCTGCGGATTGTCGATGGTCCGCTTCTTGATCTGCAGCAGGGCGGCGACAAAGGTCATGTTGTTGGCGACCCGGTGCTGCAACTCCTGAAACATCACCCTTTGACGTTCATAGAGCTGGGCGGTCAGGGCCTGTTCGGCGCCGAGGCTGGCCATGGCCCGTCGCATCAGCTCGATGACGGCGATATCCACCGCTACGATGAAGACAAAGAAGAGCAGGGTCAGCCCGCTGGCCGGCGAGAGGCTGAAGCCGATCGGCGGAATGAAGAACCACCAGGCGGCCAGGCCGGAAAGAACCGCACAGAGAATGCCTGGCCAAAGTCCTGCCAGGAAGGCGGTGAGAATCACCGCGGGAAAGAAGGTCAGATAGGGAAAGCCCGCCGGCAGCACCCCATCCAGCACCCAGCGAACATAGAAGGCCAGCGTCGCGCTGAGAATCGCCACGCCATAGGCGAACACGCTGTTCTGCTGGAACAACCGCATGACGTCCTGAAAGCCCCCCGCGAGGCGTGGCTCGCATTCCCAGCCTGCCTGGACCGCACAGCCGATGGCTTCGGCTCTAGGGCCTTGGTCAGGCCTTGTCTATCCGGAGCCCGACAGTCCTGGCGCCGCCCCACGACCATTAACCTTCACTTAACCATAAACGCCCACCTTCACGGGGTCTTCTCTGAAGACACCCCACCATCACCAACCTTCTCAAGCCCAGATCGGAAGAGCACACGTCTGAACTCCAGTCACGTCGTAATCTCGTATGCCGTCTTCTGCTTGC
>CALEOQ010000158.1 GCA_937910255.1 uncultured Caulobacteraceae bacterium
GCCGGGCGTATAGACGGCGTAGAGGCGGGTGGGAATGGGTACTCGTGCTGTCACGATGTTTTTTTTTTCAAGCAGAAGACGGCATACGAGATTACGACGTGACTGGAGTTCAGACGTGTGCTCTTCCGATCTGCCGCCGCCGGCGTGGCCGAGGCGCCGCCGCCGGCCGCTCTGGCCGAGCCGTTCGCGGCCTATTTCGATGGCCAGACCGACGCCCTGGCCAAGGTGCCATGGGCGACAGGGGGAACGGCCTTCCAGCAGGCGGTCTGGCGGGCGCTCTGCGAGATTCCGGCCGGTCAGACCTGGTCCTATGGCCAGCTCGCCGCCCATGTGGGGGCGCCCAAGGCGGTGCGCGCCGTGGGCCTGGCCAACGGCTCCAATCCGGTCGGCCTGGTCGCGCCCTGTCACCGGGTGATCGGGGCGAGCGGCGCCCTGACCGGCTATGGCGGCGGCCTCGACCGCAAGCAGTGGCTGCTGCGCCATGAGGGGGCGAGCTTCCGCGCGCCGGTTCCCGACCTCTTTTCAGCGGCGCCTTAACCGGCTTTCGTCCCGCTCCAGCCCGGTCTAGGTTCGTGTCCGAGGGACGACAGGGGAAGACGCAAAATGAAGACGATGTTGGCGACGGTGGCGGCGATCGCCACCCTGGGCGCGGCCGCAGGCGCGGCCCTGGCTCAACCCTATGGCGGTGGCGGCCGTCAGCCTTCGGCCATTCTTTATGATCAGCCCAATTTCCAGGGCCGTCAGACCACCATCTATGGACTGGCCACCAACCTGCCGCGGGATTGGAACGACAAGGCGCTCAGCGCCCGCTTCCAGGGGCGCTGGCGGATCTGTGAGGATTCGGACTTTCGCGGCCGGTGCCAGGACGTGAACGGCGACGTGCCCGACCTGAACCGCCTGGGCATGGCCGAGCGGATCACCTCGCTGCAGGGCTACGCCGGCGGCGGCGGCGGCGGTGGGGGCGGCTACAGGCCCCCCGGCGGCGGCGATTCCTGGCGGCCGGGCGGTTCGTGGAGCGGGCCGGGTCAGTACCGGCCGTATGAGGGGACGCGCAGCGTGTTCTTCCCGTATCCGACGATGGAAGGCTACGACATCGCGGCGGGATCGTCTTCGGCTAACGCCTTCTGCCGGTCCCAGGGCCTGGGCTCTTCGGCCTATTACGACTCCAGCCAGCGGGCCCAGCAGGCCATCGACGGGGAGGGGCGCTATACCGGCCCCACCAGCGTCCTGCGCGACCTGGTCTGCCGCCGCTACTGAGGTCTCACCGGCGACGGCGTCACATGAACGAAACTTCATGTGACGCCCTGTTGCCCGTCGGTGGAGCTTCGCCGATAACCCCGTTCGCAGACTCGTATCGGGGACGGGAGAGATCCGATGCAAACCTTGACCGAACTGGTCGCCGCGGTGGTCGTGCATTCTTCGGCCGTGGCGTATTCGCACTTCGGGGTGACCATCGAACCCCACCAGCCCGAACGGCCTGTGGCCGCGGCGCGCAAGGTGGCGCGCTCGACGCCGGCCCGCTCGATCAACACCCCGATCTCCACGCCCCTGGGGGCGCCGTTGAAGGCTGGGCCCGTGGCGACGCGGGCGACAGAAGAGCCCTGCCACCACGACGCGGCCGCGGTCAGCGCCGCATAGCGCCGCCCGCGCGGCGGGAAATATGCCGGTGACGGCGCAAATTGGCCGCATGGCGCTTTGCGCGCGGGCCGATCAAAGATAATCCTTGGAACTTGGGGCGCGCGGGCCAGCTGACGAGCGCCCGACGCGCGCGGGGCGTGTTGGCCGCCAGTAACGGGCCGCAGATGAAGATCAAGAACCGGCGTCATCAACCGCTGGATTTCCAAAGCCTCACCGAGCCGGATCCGGCCGAACGCCCGGAGTCCGACATCCCCGAGGCCGGCCCCGACCACGACCTGGACCTCACCGCCGCGCCCGAAGAGGCGGACTCCGAGGCGACCTATCACGACACCCCGGTTTCGAGCGCGCCGGTTTCGAGCGCCCAGTCCTTTGGCGCCCAGGCCTATGAGGCCCCGCGCCCGGCGGCTGAGGACGATGGGCCCGACGCCGAACTGTTCGAACCTTCGGCGCCAGGTCCGCAGGACGCCTCCACCGAAGAACCCTTCCGCCTGGCCGAGCCCGCGCCGAGCGGCGACCTGACCCGGTCCAGCCCCCACCGCAGCCCCGCCCGGGCCAGCGGCGGCGCCCTGACGGCCTCCAGGGGCGCTGAAGCGGGCTCAGGCGAGATGCCGCCCGCCTGGCCGATCTATGCCGGGGCCGCGGCCATCTCCGCCCTCTGGTCGCTGGCGCCGATCGCCTATGCCTGGGGCTATCGCGGGGATGTCGTCCCCTTCCAGAACGACGCCTTCGCCCTGGCGGTCTTCGCCCTGCTGGCCCTGGCGCCGGCGGTGCTGGTCTGGGTCGTGGCCTACGCCCTGCGCCAGGGGCAGAAGCTGGCCCTCGAGGCCCGCCGCACCCAGCGCCTGGCCGATGAGCTGGTCTCGCCGGCGATGATCGCGGCCGGTCGGGCCGGCGAGGTGGTGCAGAATGTCCGTGAGGAGATCGTCCGCGCCGGCGAGGCCGCTCATGACGCCCGCGAGACGCTGTCGGCCCTGCGCGCGGCCCTGGCGGCGGAGACCGAGCAGCTGGTCAATGCGGCCCAGGCCTCGGCGCGCACCGCCGAAAACCTGACGCGGGCCCTGTCCCATGAGCGGTCGGAGATGACCACCCTGGCGGGCCGGCTCGACGCGCAGTCCACCGCCGTCATGGACGCCATCACCAGTCAGGCGCGCATGGTCGCCGAGGCCTCCGACCTGGCCGAGACCCAGCTGCGCGAAGCCGAAGCCTCGCTGGCCGCCCGGGCCGCCGACCTGGCCGCCGCGGCGGGGGAAACCAGCGATGTCGCCCGGGTGGTCGGCGAAGACCTGACCCGTCATATCGCGCGCCTGGAAAGCGCCGGCGCCGGCGTCGCCGATCAGGTGGGCGCCGCCGAGGTGGGGCTGTCGGAGCAGCGCGCCGCCCTGGTGGCCGTGGCCCATGGCCTGCGCGCCGACCAGGAATCCTTCGCCGCCGAGGCCGAGACCCATACCGCCAAGCTGGCCGAATACCTGTCCGAAGCCCGGCTTTCAGCCGTGGAGATGGGGGACCGGGCCATCAAGGGCGCCCAGATGCTGCGCGAACTTGTGGCCCAGGCGGCTGATCAGTTCGGCGATCTGGCCGACGCCGCCCAGGGCGAGCGTGACGCCTTTGGCGAGAGCATCCGCCAGTCCTGGAAGAGCCTGTCGGAAACCGCGTCGGGGGAGCGGGCGCAGCTTGAGGCCCAGACCCGCCAGGCGATCGCGGCCCTGTCGGACGCGGCCGAAGAGACCCGCCTGGCCGCCGCCCGCCACGCCGAGGCCGCCCGCCAGCAGGTGGACCAGCTGTCCGAGGCCGCCTTCGCCGCCGGCCAGAAGGCCGACCAGGTGTTCGAGGGACGGCTGGAAGAGGCCCGTTCGCTGATCGAACAGTCGGCCAGCCTTGTGGAAGAGGCCGGCGCCCAGACGGCGCGCAAGCTCGAGGCCGGCGCGGCGTCCGCCCGGCAGACCCTGAACGAGCTGCAGACCCTGATGGCCGATCTCGACGCCCGGGCCGCCGATATTCCGGCCAGCGCCCGACGCCAGGCGCAGGATGTGCGCCAGGCGGTGGGTGAGAGCATTGAGGACCTGATGGATCAGGCCCGACGGACCGCCGAGGAGACCCAGGCGATCGACGCGGCCTTCCAGGAGCGGGTCAGCCGAAACTACGAGATGCTGAGCGAGGCCGTGCGCCTCATGGGCTCGGTGGCCAGCAGCGCCAGCTCTGGTTTGAATTCAGGCCTGGGCTCGGGGTTGGGCTCTGGCCTGCCGCCGACGCGCGAGCGCCGCCCGCCGGTCCGTGAGCCCCGCCCGCGTCCGCCCGTGGGTGACGCCCCACAGGCGCGCGACGAAGACCCCCTTGAGCTCAACGAGCCGGCGCCGCGGACCTCGCGCGGACCCGAGCGCGAGCCTCGCCGCCAGACCGCTGAGGAGGCCGGCCTGCGTCCCCGCCTGCGTCTGACGCCGACGGCGACGGACGAGGAGTTCTCCAATCTGTTCGAGTCGGCCGGCGGACCGCCCCCGCCCCAGGCCGAAGGCGACGACGGCGACGGCCTGACCTGGAAGGACCTGCTGGCGGCCATCGACGCGCCGCCGCCCCGGCCCTCGGATGAGCGCCGCGAGGCCCAACTGCTGGCCGACATCGTCGACATGGGCATCGACCCTTCGGCCCTGCTGCCCCGGAGCCGGATCGAGGAGATCGGGGCCGCCGTGCAGACCGGCGACGCCGAGGGCGCCCGCCAGGTGGTCCGTCGCCTGGCGCCGGCCGCCACGCGTCGCCTGACCCGTCGCCTGTTCACTGACGACGCCCTGAAGGGCGAGGCCAGCGACTATGTGCGGCGCTATCGGGGCATGCTGGAGGAGGCGGTGGCCCGCGACCATGAGGGCTTCATGGTCGCCACCCTGCTGGCCTCCGACGCCGGCCGGGTCTTCCTGCTGCTCGACGCCGCCGCCGGCGACATGATGTGACGGCGGGGCGGAGGGTCAGGACAAGGCCTGCCCCTCCGCCCCGGCGCGCCATGGATGCTTAGAGGCTGTAGAGGGTGTCGACCTCTTCCCAGTCCTCGATCTCGCGGGCGTCGGCGTCGCGCAGATACTCGTCGCCGCGGGTGGTCAGGACCAGGGAGCGGCCCTCTTCGAAGAGCAGGACATCGTTCAGCGGCACGCCGACCGTGTCACTGTCCACATAGTAGGGCCGGCTGGCCAAGCGGCTGCCCTCCAGGTCGATCATCGCGTAGTAGTCGTTGCTGTTCGTTTCCCGGATGATGGTCGCCACCTGGCCGATCTGTTCACCCTTGAGGTTCACCACCGGCTGGCCCTGCACCTTGTCGGTGTCGATCGGGTTGGCGGTCAGATAGTAGGTGACCGTCATATATTCCGGGTCCCAGTCCCATCCCCCGCTGCTGGGCGCCGTGCGCATGGTGGAGACAAACTCCGTCCGGGAGACCGTGCCGTTATTGTCGGCGTCGAACTGGCTGTAGGTGCGCGCCACGGTGGGGGCGAGGTCCTTGGCTTGGTCGCCCCGATAGTCGCGCAGTCCGGAGTCATCGACCATGTGGTTGCGCAGCATGCTGAACTCCGAACGCGACAGGGTCCCGTCGCTGTTCAGGTCCGCGGCCCGGAAGACGCGGTTCGGGTCATCGAAGCTGGCCGGCTCGAACGGCGCCTCCCCTGAGGGCAGGCCGCGGTTGGGTACGTCGGCGGTGTAGTCCATGCCCTGGGCCAGGGCGGCCGGGGCGGACATGAGGGCGGCGCCCGCCATAGCTAGCGTGAGCATTCTCATGAGAATTCTCCTTTCTAGATCAATGATTTGATGATGGCGCCAGAGCGTACCGCGCCACCTGCGCCCCGCCCTGTGAAGGGTCAATGATCTGCGCAGCGCCCTGTTCCAGACGAACTGCGGCGCCGGTTTCTCTAGGGGATCACAAGTCGTTGACCGTCGGTATGCATTCGCCGGCAAGGCGCGCCGGCGGCTTGCGGCTGGGGGGAGACCTAGATCACAACCGCCGAGCCGTTGACGGCCACCATCAGCATCTGACCGTTGGGGCCGATGGCGTGGTAGTCGAGGTCGACGCCCAGCACCGCATTGGCGCCCACGGCCTCGGCCTCCTTGGCCAGGGCGGCCAGGGCGTCCTCGCGGGCGCGGGCCAGCACCCGCTCATAGCCCTTGGACCGGCCGCCGAAGAAGTCGCGGATCGCCGCCATCAGATCGAGCACCACATTGGCCCCCAGGATCGCCTGGGCCGAGACCATGCCCATGTGCTGGCGCGCCGGGCGGCCTTCGATGAAGTCGGTGGTGACGATGAGGATGTCTGGAGCGCGCGCCATGATCTCACTTTCTAAAGCCAGAGGGCCTGGGTTGCGATGTGGAATCGCGCCGTGGGCGAGCGTTAGTGGAACATGGGTCTATGATTGGGGGAAAAGCCGGTCCATGTCTTCAAGGCTGCGCTTGTTTAGTCCAGACTGGCGACGCTTGCCGGAGGCGCGCGCATGTTCTTCGCCCGATCGCACATCGATCTGCATAATGTCCGCGCCAGCATTGAGCGCACCAAACGGCTGTCGGACAACGTCATCAAGATCGGTCCTGTGGGGGTGGGTCTGGATGGCCTGCTCACCTGGATCCCCTGGGCCGGCGGGCTTTACAGCTTCGGGGCGGGGGTCGTGCTGCTGAGCGACGGGGTGCGCGGCCGCTGCGCGCCCATGGTGCTGCTGGAGGCGACCATGGTGCTGCTGGCCGATCTGGCCATCGGCATCGCCCCTGTGCCGGGCGGCCTGGGCAAGCTGGCCGACGTGCTGTTCTCCGGCCACAAATGGGCGGCGGACCTGATGCTCAAGCACATGGAAGAGACCATCTATTTCGAGGGCGCCCGCAAGGATGTGGTCAATACGCCCGAGTACCGGGAGATCCTCGCCCGCATCAAGGATGGCAAGGAGCGGCGGCGCGTGGTCTTTCTGGGCTAGAGGCGCGCTCAGGCTTTCGTGCGACGGGCGGAGCCTTCCGCCAACCTTCAGCGTTAGGAGCCCATGGCGACGACCCAGGAAAAGGCCCACCACGCCTGGCGGGCGGCAGAGCGGATCAAGCGGCTCTCCGACCGATTGGTGGGGGTTGGCCCCTTCGGGCTTGGCCTCGACGGCATCCTCGCCTGGGTGCCGGTGGCCGGTACGGTCTACAGCGTGGGCGCCGGCGCGATGCTGGTGGCCGCAGGATTTCGTGGCGGCGCGTCGGTCATGACCCTGGGCAAGATGCTGACCTATCTGGCGGTGGACTCCGCATCGTCCACAGTGCCCGTGGTCGGCTGGACCGTGGACACCCTGTTCCCGGGCCACCTGATGGCGGCCAAGGCGCTGCAGAAAGACATCGAGGCCCGCCACGGACCCTCGGCCCTGCCCGAGAGCTGGGACCGCAAGCGCAGGGCGCGAGCCGGTCGGCGGGGCGTAAAGATCTGACATCAAGTCTGATCGGCGGTTTTGCGGCAGATCATCGACAGGGGCGGCGTGTGGGAGGATCATGGCGGTCCCATCGGCCAGCAGACCCCCATGACCGACGCCGCCAAGGCTTCGAACCTCTATGTGCCCAAGCTCGCCACCCTGTTGCGGGCGGGCTACGGGCTGAGCGACCTCCGGGCCGACGCCGTGGCCGGCCTGACCGTGGCCATCGTCGCCCTGCCGCTGTCCATGGCCATTGCGATCGCCTCGGGCGTCGGGCCCGAGCGGGGGCTCTATACGGCCATTGTCGGCGGCTTCCTGGTCTCGATGCTGGGGGGCAGCCGGTTCCAGATCGGTGGGCCGGCGGGCGCCTTCATCGTGCTGGTGGCCAGCACGGTTCACCTTCACGGGATTGAGGGGCTGGTCCTGGCGACCTTCCTTTCGGGATTGATGCTGGCGGCCGGCGGGCTGCTGCGCCTGGGCAATCTGATCCGGCTGATCCCAGGTCCGGTGACGGTGGGGTTCACCGCCGGCATTGCGGTGATCATCCTGGCCAGCCAGGTGCGCGATCTGCTGGGCCTGACCCTGGCCGGCGGCGAACCCGCCGAGTTTGGGCCGAAGGTGGCGGCGCTCGTTCAGGCCCTGCCGAGCCTCAGCCTGCCGGCCGCCGCGGTGGCCTTCAGTGTGATCGGGCTCATCCTGGCGGTGAGGCGCTGGCGGCCGGCCTGGCCGGCCCTGCTGATCGCCGTCGGCCTGGCGTCTGGCGCGGCGGTGCTGTTCAACCTGCCGGTGGAGACCATCGGCTCGAAGTTCGGCGGCGTCCCCAACCATCTGCCCCTGCCGCAATTGCCGGACCTGTCCCTGGCCAAGGTGATGGCCGTGCTGCCGGCGGCGGCGGCCTTCACCCTGCTGGGCGCCATCGAAAGCCTGCTGTCGGCGGTGGTGGCCAGATCGGAAGAGCACACGTCTGAACTCCAGTCACGTCGTAATCTCGTATGCCGTCTTCTGCTTGCAAAAAAAAAACAAACACACACACACTATCTACCTGCACACAGACCAGAGCGCAGGTGTCTGGGACGTGTGAGGTCATAGAGAGCACACGACAGGATGA
>CALEOQ010000159.1 GCA_937910255.1 uncultured Caulobacteraceae bacterium
TATCTCTTGCTACACTTTATGCGATTTGTGTGTGATGGATGATATAGTTGAATAAGCTGTTCGTTTTTTTCATTTTTATGAATTGTAGGTTTTTTTTTATTTTTTTTTTCAAGCAGAAGACGGCATACGAGATTACGACGTGACTGGAGTTCAGACGTGTGCTCTTCCGATCTGGCGATCGCGGGGGCTGTCTGTCATGGCCTCCATATGCGCGTCCTGGCTCATCAGGGGAAGACCAAGCCGCTGCGACCGAGCGTCCGTCGGCGAGGGCGCGGCGGCCTCCCGGCGCGCAATTTTGAATTTTGGGTATGGCCTGCGCGGCGCATCTTCGAATCGCGCATTCCGGGGTTCCTCAAGGGAATCCGAAAGATAACACCGGTCAGTTTTATACGCGTCGTTCGAAACCGCGGTATTTCCGCCACTTTTCCCCCAAACCCGCCGCGATCCTCTCAGGTGAACGCGGTTCAGTTTGACGCGCCCGTCAGTCGAGACGAGGGTCGCGCCCGGCCGCCGCTCCCCCGGCGGCTGTTTTGTCTCAAACTCGCAAACAAAGGGCGGCGCCAAAGCCGCCTCGGAGGATCCATGCCGTCTTTGAAGAAGTCCGGTCTGCGCCGAAGCCTGGTGGCGACCGTGTCCATGGCCGCCTTCGCAGCCAGCGCCGGCTCGGCGCTCGCCCAGGCCCAGGCCCCCGTGCGGCCTCCGGCCGAGCCCTACATGATCCAGGAACTGGTCATCACCGCTGAAAAGCGTGAACAGGCCCTGCAGGACGTCCCCGTCGCCGTCTCGGCCTTCACCTCCGAGCAGCGCGACACCCAGGGCATCACCAACATCCAGGACTTCGTGAACTTCACGCCGGGGATGAACTATTCCGGCGCCGACCGGGTCTCCCTCCGCGGCGCCGGCCGCAACACCTTCTATATCGGCAATGACCCCGGCGTGGCCGCCTATTCGGACGGCTTCTATTCGGCGAGCTCGTCTGAACTGTTCAAGACGCCGCTGTTCATTGAGCGCACCGAAATCCTCCGCGGCCCCCAGGGCACGCTCTATGGCCGCAACGCCATGGGCGGGGCGATCAACCAGATCTCCAAGCGCCCGTCGCAGGACTTCTCCGGCGAGATCCGCGCCGCGGTAGGCAACTACGACTACACCCGCATCGAGGGCGTGGTGTCGATCCCGGCGGCTGAAAATCTGCGTTTCAAGCTCGGCGGCAGCCAGGAATGGCAGCGCGAAGGCTTCATCGAAAACATCGGCAGCGCCAATGAAGGCGCCTCGATCAAGCGCACCTATTTCGAGGCCCAGGTGGAAGCCGAGCTCGGCGACAGTGTCGATGTCTGGGTCCGCTACAACCGCTCCAACTGGGATGACACCCTGGGGGTCGGCGACCGGCTGTCCAACCTGGTCAGCCCCTATGACACCACCCGGGCCTTCCAGCCCATCGGCGGCCTGGTGACCGGCTTCCAGTTCGGCGAGACGCTGGCCAATCCCGGCGTCGCCGATCCTTACGTTCAGAACACCAACCGCGATGGCTACGGCGCCCTGCGCGGCAACCATGTGCTGACCGGCCAGATCACCTGGGACCTGGGCTTCGCCGACCTGAAATACATCGGCGGCTTCCAGCAGTACGACTATCAAACCGGCGGCGACTACGACAACACCAGCCGCACCGCGCCGATCACCGTGGCCGGCGTGCCGGGCGTCTATGTGGACTACACCACCGACTTCTACGAGACGAAGAAGTACTATTCCAACGAGCTGAACCTGACCTCCAACTCCGATGGCCCGCTCAGCTGGATCCTCGGCGTCTACCAGTACGAGGAGGACTACAGCCAGCGCATCCAGCTGGGCAATCCCCAGCAGTCGCAGATGGAAGCCCCCTGCTATTTTGGCGGGACGGCCAATCCTTGCATCCTTGCGCCGGCCAATCCGAGCCGCAACTTCGCCGACAACATGGCCGACCTGAACTCCAAGGCCTATGCGGTCTTCGGCCAGTTCACCTATGCGTTCAACGACGCCTGGGCGCTGACGACGGGCCTGCGCTACACCAAGGATGAGAAGGACGGCTTCGAAAGCCAGCGCCTGGTGCTCTATTCGCCGGCCGGTCCGTTCGGTCCCGCCCTGGGCGGCGCCCGCGCGTTCGATGTCTCCACCGACCTGCAGCCCGGCACGCCGGGCGTCCAGAACAGCCGCAACCTGTCCAACAGCTGGGACGCGGTCACCGGCGTGGTCAATCTCGACTGGACCCCGGACGACGACAGCCTGTTCTACGGCAAGTACAGCCGCGGCTATAAGTCCGGCGGCTTCCTGCTCGGCACCCTCGCGCCGAACCCCGAAGGCGAGGCCGAGTTCGTCAACGCCTATGAGCTGGGCATGAAGAAGACGATCGCCCGCCAGCTGATCGTCAACGCCTCGCTCTATTACAACGACTACACCGACCTGCAGCTGAACCTGCAGCAGCTGAATGCGGCAGGCACGGCCTCGGCCAACAACTTCATCAATGTGGACGCCCGGGCCTATGGGCTTGAGCTGGAAACCATATGGGAGCCCAGCCGCAACCTGCAGGTGTCCCTCAGCTACGGCTATCTGAACACCGAGATCACCCGCGGCTGCTGCTTCTATGACCCGGCCGATCCCAGCGCCCTGCTGCCCCAGGCGCAGCCGGCCGGCGGCACGGCGGTGCAGAATGGCGTCCTGCTGGTCTTCCAGGACCTGGAAGGCTCGCAGCTCTTCCAGTCGCCGGAACACAAGGTGGCGATGAACGCCAATTACACCTGGGACTTCGGCCCCGGCTCGCTGATCGCCTCGGGCACCGCCTTCTGGACCGACGAGACGATCTACCAGCCCTTCGACAACCCCGCCTTCGCGGTGCCGGCCTATACTGTCGCCGACTTCCGCCTGATCTGGCGCGACATCGAGGACCGCTACTCGCTGATCGGCTTCGTGAAGAACGCCTTTGAGGAAGAGGGCTTCACCTCCACCGGTTCGACCAACCCGACGGCGATCTTCGCCAATCCCAATCCGGGCCTCGTGGTGGGCGGCCAGACCTATCTGCGCCAGACCGGATCGGCGATCACCCGGGGCCTGATCCAGCCCCGCACCTTCGGCCTGGAGCTTCAGTACCGCTTCTAGGACCTGAGCCGCGCGATCTTGGCGGGGCGGCGGGAAAGACCTGCCGCCCCGCTTGCGTTTCTGCGCCTGCGTCAAACAGGCCGGGCCAACTTAACATCTCAGATCGGAAGAGCACACGTCTGAACTCCAGTCACGTCGTAATCTCGTATGCGGTTTTCTGCTGGAAAAAAAAAAAAAAAACTTAAAGATCTTGAATTACCTCCTGTAATCTTATCTAACTAACCTATTGAACTAAAACAGATCGGAAGAGCACAC
>CALEOQ010000160.1 GCA_937910255.1 uncultured Caulobacteraceae bacterium
CCTGATCTGCAGTCACGCTCAGCGACTACTTACGCGCCCCACGGTAGTACGTCTCTAACTGGACTTCTTTTTCTTTGAGGATTTCTTCTTTCTTTTCTTTTTCTTTTTTTTTTTTTCAAGCAGAAGACGGCATACGAGATTACGACGTGACTGGAGTTCAGACGTGTGCTCTTCCGATCTCCGCGTCCGGCCAAGCCCGCCGCTCCTTGCCCTCAAAAATCGAGTCACCCTGCGAAGCAGAGTCTAGGCGCGCGGACTCATCACGTCACGAGTCATACCGTCGCGCTTGTGGGCGGATGATCGGCGGAGGGGGCAGACCGCCGCCCGCCGCCGGCGGTCATGGCGCCTTTCAGTCTTCGGCAAGGGCGCGAGAGGCCAGCTCGTAGACGTTCTTGGACAGCCCGGGGTGGGCCACGATGCGCTCCAACTGGCCGCGCATCAGGGCGCCCAGTTCGGGTTTGTAGCGTCGCCAGCCGCCCAGGGGCTCCAGCAGGCGGGCCGCCGTCATGGGGTTGTAGCCGTCGACCATCAGGATCTGGTCGGCCAGGAACTGGTAGCCGGCCCCGCTGGGATCGTGGAAGCGGGCCGGATTGCCGGCGGCGAAGGTCCCGACCAGGGCCCGGAGGCGGTTGGGGTTCTTGGCGTCGAAGGCCGGATGGGCGGTCAGGCCCAACACACGTCCCAGCGCGCCTTCGTCCGGCGCCCGGGCCTGCAGGGCGAACCACTTGTCGATGACCAGGGGCTCGCCCTTCCAGCGCTCGTAGAAGTCGGCCAGGGCCTTCTCGAACGGCTCGCCGCCGATCTGCATCAGGGCCGACAGGCCGCCCATGGCGTCAGTCATGTTGCCGGCCGCCTCATAGTGGCCAAAGGCGCGCTCGGCGTTTTCGGCGTGGGGATCGGCGGCGAGGATCTCCAGGGCCATGTTGCGCAGGGCGCGGCGACCAGCCCCCGCGGCGTCGGGGGAAAACTCGCCCAGGTCCTGCAGGCCGGTGTGCAGACGGCCCAGTTCCTCGGCCAGATGCACGGCCAGGCGGGCGCGCAGGGCGTTGCGGGCCAGGTGAATGGCGGCCGGGTCGGCGGGCTGCTGGGCCAGGGCCAACTCGGCCTCGCTGGGCAGGGCCAGGAGCAGGGCCTTGAAGGCCGGGTCGGCCGCCTGGTCGGACAGGGCGCGGCCGACAGCCTCGGCATAGCGCTCCTCGCCCACCTCGTCGGGAGTTCCGGCGCTGCGGGCCAGCATCAGGTCGCGGGCCAAGTCCTGGCCGGCCTCCCAGCGGTTGAACAGGTCCGGATCGGCGGCCAGCTGGACATAGCGGTCCTTGGGCGCCGCGTCGGTGGTCAGCACCACCGGCGCCGAGAAGCCGCGCAGGGCCGAGAGCACAGGCTCGCGATCCACGCCGGTCAGGGTGAGGCTGGTCTTTGCGGTGTCGAGCACGACGACGGTCTCGTCGGTGGCCTGGCCGTCGCGTTCGAAGGCCAGCGTACGGCCCTCCCCATCGAGCAGGCCCAGGCGCACCGGAATGGGCAGGGGCTTCTTGCTGGCCTGGCCCGGCGTGGGCGGGGTCTTCTGGCTCAGGTCAAGCGTCAGGGTCTGGGCGGCGGCGTCATAGGTGCGGCGAACGTCCAGGCGGGGTGTGCCGGCCTGTTCGTACCAGTCGAAGAAGGTCGACAGGTCCTGCCCAGAGGCTTCGGCGAAGCATTCGATGAAGGCCTCCACCGTGGTGGCGTGGCCGTCCCAACGGTCGAAATAGAGGTCCATGCCCTTTCGGAACGCCTCGGCCCCGATCAGGGTCTTGAGCATGCCGATGACCTCTGAGCCCTTCTCGTAGATGGTCGCGGTGTAGAAGTTGTCGATCTTCAGATAGCTCGACGGCCGCACCGGGTGGGCCAGCGGCCCTTGGTCCTCGGAGAACTGGCGGGCGCGCAGGGCCTTCACGTCCTTGATCCGCTGGACGGCGGCGCCGCGCATGTCGGCGGAAAAGCTCTGGTCGCGGAAGACGGTCAGGCCTTCCTTCAGGCACAGCTGGAACCAGTCGCGGCAGGTGATGCGGTCGCCGGTCCAGTTGTGGAAATATTCGTGGGCGACGACGCTCTCGATCCGCTCATAGTCGAAGTCGGTGGCGGTCGCCTGGTCGGCCAGCAGGAGCGAGGAGTTGAAGATGTTCAGCCCCTTGTTCTCCATCGCCCCGAAATTGAAGTCCCGCACGGCGACGATCATGAACAGGTCGAGGTCGTATTCCCGGCCGAACGCCTCCTCGTCCCACTTCATCGAGCGCTTGAGGGCGTCCATGGCGTAGACGGCGCGGTCGGCCATGCCCGGGTCGACATAGATGCGCAGATCGACCTTGCGGCCGCTCATGGTGACGAGGCTGTCCTCCAGCACGTCGAGCTCGCCGGCCACCAGGGCGAAGAGGTAGCAGGGCTTGGGGAAGGGGTCGTTCCAGACGGCGTAGTGGCGGCCGTCCGGCGTCTGGCCAGATTCCATCAGGTTGCCGTTGGACAGCAGCCGCTGGAACGCCTTGTCGGCGGTCATCCGCACGGTGAACTTCGACAGCACGTCGGGCCGGTCGGGATACCAGGTGATCTTGCGGAAGCCCTCGGCCTCGCACTGGGTGCAGAACCGGCCGCCGGACATGTAGAGGCCGTCCAGCGAGGTGTTGGCGGCCGGATCGATCTCAACCTCAGTCTCCAGCACGAAGGCGTCGGGGACCTGGGCGATGGTCAGGTGCTCGGCGTCGACGACCCGGTCGGCCTCGGCCAGGACGCGGCCGTCGATGGCCACCGAAATCGGGTTCAGCCGCTCGCCGTTCAGCACCAGGGGCTCGGCGTGGTCGCCGTTGCGGCGCAGGCTGAGCCTGGCCTTCACCCGGGTGGCGCTGGGCTGCAGGTCGAAGTCCAGATGGATCTCGTCCACCAGGAAGGCTGGCGGGCGATAGTCGGACAGGCGGATCGGCTGGGGCGTTTCGGTGCGCATCCCCACGATGTAACCCTGCAGGACGGCCCTCGCCAGAGGCGGCGAGGCGGCGAGGCCTCAGGCGGCGTCTTCTGCGGCTTCCGGGGGCGCCTCTGCGGCGGCGGGGATCTGCTGCAGGAACCGGTCGACCTTGCGCGCCTCCTCGGCCAGACGGCGGATTTCCGGCGGCGCGTCCTCCGGCGCCTCGTCCACCAGGGCGGCCAGGTGGCGGGAGATGGACAGCAGCCGCCGGGTGGAGGCGATCAGCCGGGCCTGGAACTCGATCTTCAGGGGGTCGCGATCATATTCGGCGCCAGGCACCCGCCAGCCGCCCCAGTCATTGGCGTCCGTGACGATCACCGGATAGGTGCCCGGATAGGGGTGATGGGCGCAGTCGTCGGGCTGCTGCCATTTGTTGCGGGCCCGCAGAAGCCGCCAGCTCGGCTCATCATCATTGATGAGATCGTGGCTCGACTGCTCGGGACGCAGCTCGTGAGCGTGGAAGTCGCGGCCCAGGCCCACATCATAGGTCACCCGCACGGGCTCGTCGAAGCCGCGGGCCCAGACCGGCACGATCTTTTCGATCACGGCCCATGCGCCGACGCTTTCGACCCAGACCTTTTGATTACGTTGGAAGACAGCCTTGGCCATACGCACCACCACACAGAATTTCGTCCATAAGACCCTGAAATCCTTGACGCGAGGTCAATCTTTCCACGCCGGCTGCGATGCGTATGGTGGGGGTTCAGGGAAACGCAGACGCCGCGAACCGGCGGGATAGACGGGCATGAATTTCGATTTTTCAGACGACCAGAAGTTTCTGAAGGGCGAGGCGCGCAAGTTCCTCGACGCCCAGTGCCCCACCAGTCGGGTGCGAAAGGTCCTCGACGAAGACGCCAAGGCCTATGACGAGGATCTCTGGAAAGCCGTGGTCGGCCAGGGCTGGCTGGGAGCCGCCATTCCCGAGGAATACAACGGCCTGGGCCTTGGGCGGCTGGAGCTGTGCGTGATCGCCGAGGAACTTGGCCGCGCCGTCGCCCCGATCCCCTTCGCCTCCACCGTCTACTTCCTCGCTGAGGCGATCATGCTGGCGGGCTCGGACGAGCAGAAGGCCGATCTGCTGCCGCGCATCGCGGCTGGCGAAGTCATCGGCGCCATGGCGGTGTCCGAAGGTCCCGGCGTCACCACCGCCTCGACCCTGCAGGCCACGGTGGAGGGCGGAAAACTCAATGGCGTGAAGCTGCCGGTGACCGATGGCGACATCGCCACCGTCGCCCTGGTGCTGGCCAAGGAGAACGGCCGGCCAGGCCTGTTCATCGCCGACCTGACCGACGCTTCGGTGACCCGGGAATCGCTCAAGACCCTCGACCCCACCCGCGACGCCGCGCGCCTGACCTTCAAGGACGCCCCGGTCCGCCGCCTCGGCGAGGCCGGCCAGGGCCTGGAGCTCCTGGAGCAGATCAATGACCGCGCCGCGGTGCTGCTGGCCTTCGAACAGTGCGGCGGCGCCGACCGCTGCCTGGAGATGGCCAAGGGCTACGCCCTGGAACGCTACGCCTTTGGCCGGGTGATCGGCTCCTATCAGGCCATCAAGCACAAGCTGGCCGACATCTACGTCAAGAACGAGTTGGCCCGCTCCAACGCCTACTACGGCGCCTGGGCGCTGAACACCGGGGCGGCCGAACTGCCCGTCGCCGCCAGCGCCGCGCGGATCGCCGGCTCTGAGGCCTACTGGTTCGCCGCCAAGGAAAACATCCAGACCCATGGGGGCATCGGCTTCACCTGGGAGATGGACTGCCATCTGCACTACCGGCGTTCGCGCCAGCTTTCCCTCGTGGCCGGGGCGCCGCGGGTCTGGAAGGAACGGCTGGTCAGCCAGCTCGAACGCCGCAACGCCGCCGCCTGATAGGGATCAGAATCATGGACTTCAAAGACACCCCCGAAGAGGCCGCCTACCGCCAGCAGGTGCGCGAGTGGCTCACCGCCAATGCGCCCAAGAAGCGTGAGGGCGAGCCCGACCCCTTAGGCGAATCCAATGACGGCCTGGCCGCCTCCAAGGCCTGGCAGGCTAAGAAGGCCGCCGCCGGCTATGCCTGCATCACCTGGCCCAAGGAATGGGGCGGGCAGGGCGGCAACCCGATCCAGCAGGTGATCTTTGGCCAGGAGGAGTCGGCCTTTCCGACCCCGGGCAATCCGTTCCAGATCGGCCTGGGCATGTGCGTGCCCACCGTCATGACCTTCGCCGACGAGGAGACCAAGAAGCGCTTCGTCGGCCCGGCCATGCGCGGCGAGGAGATCTGGTGTCAGCTGTTCTCCGAGCCCTCGGGCGGGTCCGACGTGGCCGGCGCCCGCACGCGGGCCGAGCGCGCGCCGGATGGCTCGGGCGACTGGATCATCAACGGCCAGAAGGTGTGGACCACCGGGGCCCAGTTCTCCGACTACGGCATCGTCATCTGCCGCACCAATCCGGACGCGCCCAAGCACAAGGGCATGACCATGTTCTGGATCGACATGAAGGATCCGGGCGTCGAGGTGCGGCCGATCCACCAGATGTCCGGCGGCTCGGGCTTCAACGAGGTCTTCTTCACCGACCTGCGGGTCAAGGATAGCCAGCGCCTGGGCGCAGTGGACGACGGCTGGCGGGTCTCGCTGGTCACCCTGATGAACGAGCGCCTGGCCGTGGGCGGGGCGTCGGGCGCGGGCTGGAGCGCCTTCATGGAGGCGGCCCGCGAGACCCCGGGTCTCGACGGCGGCGCGGCCATCAAGGACCAGGCTCTGCGGGAGAAACTGGCCGACTGGTATGTCCAGGCCGAGGGTCTCAAGCACACCCGCAACCGCACCATGACGGCCCTGTCCAAGGGCGAAACGCCCGGCCCGGAAAGCTCCATCGGCAAGATCATCTCGGCGGTGCAGATGCAGGACCTGGCCAATTCGGCCGTGGAGATGCTCGATCAGTACGGGATCATCAACGACCCGGCCCTTGCCCCCCTGCGCGGGGCCTTCCACGCCTCGCTGATGTCGGCGCCAGGCATGCGGATCGCCGGCGGCACCGACGAGATCCTGCGCAACATCATCGCCGAGCGCGTGCTGGGCCTGCCCGGCGACATCCGGGTGGACAAGGACGTGGCGTTCAAGGACCTGCCGACGGGGCGATAGGTCTAGGCGCTTAGGGCCAGGGGGCGTACCGGCGCCGTCCCCTGGACCATCTCTCCATAGTGGCGCATCAGGCCCTGGAAGGTGGCCGCCCAGCTGTGGCGCGTCTCGGCACGGCGCCGTGCGGCGGCGGACACCGCCTCCAGGTCCCGGGCGAACAGGGCCTCGATCGCCTCGGCCAGCGCGCGGGGGGTGACGCCGCTCGCCGGCTGGCCCACCGTCTCGTCGATCAACTCGCCGACCCCGCCCCGGCGCGGCCCGACCACCGGCGTGCCCGACGCCAGGGCTTCGAGCACGGCCAAGCCGAAGGGTTCGTTCTCATTGGCGTGCAGAAAGGCGTCGGCGCTGGCCAGGAGGCCCGCCAGAACCTGGGCGTCGGCCTCATAGTCCAGCGAGATCACCCGGCCGGAGGGGCGAGCATCCTTGCCGGCCCCCACCAGCAGCAGCCGATAGGGACCGCCCAGTCGCTCCACGGCGGCGATCATCGCCTCGATGTTCTTCTCCCGCGCCGGCCGGCCGATGAAGGTCAGCAGTCGGGTGTCGGCGGCCAGACCCAGGCGAGCCAGCAGGCTTGCACGGTGGGCCCGGTGCGGGTGGAAGAGATCGATATCGACGCCCAGCCCCTGGACGGACACATCCTTGACGCCAGCCTCGGCCAGACGCGCGGCCATGTGGCGGCTGGGCGCGATCACCCGGTCGAAGTGCGTGAAGGTCTCAGCCCATTGGCGGGTCGCCGGAGCCCGGGCCCATTCCCCCAGATGGAGGGCGGCCAGGGCGCCGGCGTCCGTATGGCAGAAGCCGACCACCGGACGGCCCAGCGCCTGGCCCGCCTCGATCGCCGCCAGACCCGGCACAAAGACGTCGCCGGCCTCGATCAGGTCCGGCTCCAGCAGGGCGATCATCTCGGCCCATTTGGTCACGCTGGCCGGCATCCGGTAGCCGTCGCCAAAGGGCAGGCGGGCGGCGGCGATGGTCACCAGGCCGGGGCCGGCCTGGCCCGTCCGGCGGCCCGGCGCGACAAGGGTGTGGGCGACATCAGGCCGGTTTCGATGAAGCCAGTCCCGCTTGGCCAGCAGGTAGCGTTTCACCCCGCCGGAGCGCGGGGCGTACATCATGGTGGCGTCCACCAGATGGAGGCTATCGGGGCCGGCCGCCGAGCTGGGAAGGCGGGCGTCCGGCCTCAGCCACGCCGAACCGTCTCTGCTCGATGCCGGGTTCTGCAACACAGCTACGCCCTTTCGACCCGCCAGTTGTTCCTCGGATACCAACGAAGGCCGCGGGTTTTTGATCCGCAGGCTTAGCGTCCCGAACTTACCGCCTGACCTCCTCGGCGGCGCGCACCAGGGTGATGAATTCGGCCCGGTCGCCGTCGATGTCCTGGCCCCGGGCGCCCTGGGCCAGGGTCTCGATCTCCTCCCAGTCGAAGGTCTCGGCCACCCAGGGATCGTCCCGCAGCTTCTGGCCGAAGGCCGCCACGGCGATGGCCCAGCGGGTCGCCTCCGGCGCGCGGGAGAGGCTTGAGGCCCGATCGGCCCGGGTGACTGGGCGGCTCATCAGCTGGGATTCGGATCCGCCGGGCGCCTTGTATCGCACCTTGAGGAAGGCGAGCTCCTGCCCGCCGACCGGCGGCGCCGTCCTCGGCTGGTAGCGGAGGGGGTCGCTGGAGGGCCGGGCGCCCACCGGGGTGATCTCATAGAGGGCGGTGACCGAGGCGCCCGAGCCGACCTCGCCGGCGTCGACCTGATCGTTGTTGAAGTCCTCGCGGTTCAGAAGCCGCGTCTCGTAGCCGATGAGGCGATATTCGGCGACCGTGGCGGGGTTGAACTCCACCTGGATCTTCACGTCGTCGGCGATGGGGAACAGGCTGGCCGGCAGGTCGTCGCGAAACAGCCGGCGAGCCTCGGCGAGCGTGTCGATATAGGCCGCCGTGCCGTTGCCGTTCTGGGCCAGGCTCTGCATCATCACGTCGTTGTAGTTGCCGCGACCAAAGCCGTAGACCGAGAGGTAGACGCCGCTCCGGCGCTTGTCAGTGACCAGGTCCTTCATCCGCTCGGGATCGGAAACCCCCACATTGAAGTCGCCATCGGTCATCAGGATCACGCGATTGACCGCCTTGGGGTCGAAGTTCTGGGCCGCCAGATCGTAGGCCAGGGTCAGGCCTGCGCCGCCGGCGGTGGAGCCGCCGGCTTCCAGCGCGCCGAGGGCGCACCGCATCATCAGCTTCTGGGTCCCCGCGGTGGGCGCCAGGACCGCGCCGGCCGATCCGGCATAGGCGACCATGGAGACGCGGTCCTCAGAGCCGAGCTGGTCGATCAGGGCGCTCATCGCCTTCTTGGCCAGCGGCAGGCGATCCTCGCTCCACATGGAGCCCGAGGTGTCGATCAGGAAGACCAGGTTCAGCGGCGGCTGCGCGCTGGCGGCCAACTCATAGCCCTGCAGGCCGATATGCAGAATGTCTCGCTCCGCCGACCAGGGGGAGGGGGCGATGCTGATGCTGGCGGCGAAGGGCGCCTGGCCGCGGCGGGGCGCCGCGTAGCCATAGTCGAAATAGTTGATCAGCTCCTCGACCCGCACGGCGTCTGAGGGCGGCTTGGCGCCGTCGTTCAGGAACCGGCGGACATTGGCGTAGCTGGCGGTGTCCACATCGATCGAGAAGGTCGAGACCGGCTCTTCGGCGGTGCGCTTGACCGGGTTGGGGGTGGCGTTGGGATAGCGCTCAGTATCGCGCTGGGGCGGCTGGCCCGGCGGCGGCGACATGATGCGCGAGCCGGTGACGACAATATTCTCCGCGGCCGAGGGCGAGGCGGCCCGAGGTTGGACGGGAGGGACGGGCAGCGGCGGGATGGCCGGGCTTGCGGGCCGCACGGCGATGGCTGGCCGAGCCGGGGGCGGCGGAGCGCTGGGCATCTGACCCGACCGATAGGCCCGATCCTCCCGGGGCGGCGCAAAGCCCAGGGCGGCGCAGGCCTCAACCGTCGGGACCCCGTCGCGGACGGCGGGCGCTGCGCTCGCTGAGAAGGGCGAGAACGCCATGAGCCCTGTGAGGCCGAATGTGAAAATGGAACGTGTCGCGTGGGGCGCCATGTCGGTTTCGATCCTTGGCCTTGGGTTTCCTCGCGCTGGAGTTTGCCCGCTGCACTGGGGCGAAAGATAGACGACCGCGTTCGTCGAGCATCATCGGGAGACGGCCAATGCGCCGATCGGAAAACAACGGTCCGTCACGGCGTTGAGCTTGACAGTGACGGGCCGGGTGCGGCTACTTCCAGAATAACTATGGTTAATGAGTTCTGAACCAGGGGAGCCAAGGGCATGGTCCAGTACTCGGACCGACCGCTGCGCGACAGCGTACGCAAGGGTTTGACGCTCGCCCTGCTCGTGGCCCTTGTTCCGCTCATGGGGTGCGGGCCGCGGGGCAAGGCGCCGGGGGCGCGGAGCGCAGGCCTGGCCTGCCCGCGACCGCAGGCCTTCCTCGCCACCCAGGAGTTCAACGCCCAGGGGCAGCAGCTTCGCGCCCTGCGCCAACAGGCCTTCGCCGGCGACTTCTTCGCCCAGATCGACCTGGCGCGCCGCTATGGCGGTCGAGACGCCGAGGCCCGCAAGACCTATGACCCGGTGGAGGCGGCCGTCTGGTACGAACTGGCCTTGGCCAATCCTGACGGCTTTGCGCCCATCGTCACCGCGCGCCAGCACCGCCGCCTGGGCGGCGCGCGGCTGGAGGATTGCCGCCAGGCCGAGCGCCTGGGCGCCTTCAACGGCCTGGAGCACCTGCTTGGCCGGATGAGTTCGGACGAACGCCAGGAGGTGCGCGACCGGGTCATCTATGTGCTGTCCACCCAAGGGGCCGAGGGTTTCCGCACCCTGGCGCGGCTGCACGATGCGGGCTTTGGTCCCTTTGGCGACCCTTACGAGGCTTCGCCCATCGACCCTCGGGAGCTGGAGGGGCGCCGTCTCCCGGCCGCGGCCACCCTGTTCACCCGCAATGACATGGACGTCTACCAGTTCAACTATCTGGCCGCCCAGAGCGGCGACGTGGCCGGCTTCGTGATGCTCAAGGACTTCGAGCGGTCCTCCCCGGGCCGGGCCGCCCTGGGATCGGACGCCGAGGCCAAGGCCAAGCGGTGGACGCCGCCTTACGAATTCTATCCGCCCGAGGCGCCGGAATCGGGCCTGCCCCATTCCGATGAGTCCGCCCCCACCGGCGAGGCCGCGGCCCTGGCTCTTGCCCGCCTGGACGAGCTGCCGTTCCTGCATGTGGGCCACGCCCTGGCCTTCCTGCAGGTAATTCCCAAGCCGATCCTCACCAAGGCCGAGCTGAGCACGACCGAGGCCCAGACCTTCCAGGCCATGCTGGGCCGGCCCATGACCGGGCGGCTGTCGCCGCTGGAGGAGGTTCGGGCCATCCAGTACGCCGCGGTGAGCGGTCAGGCCCGCTCCCAGCTCACCCTGGCGGTGATGTACGCCGAAGGGGTCGGCCTGCCCCGGGACTATGCGCGGGCCTTCTACTGGTTCTCCCAGGCTGACCGTCTGGGGAGCCACGAGCCCATTCACGCTTTGCCCTTCTTCTTCTCCTTCCGGGTGGAACGGGCGGTCGTTTAGTATAACGCGAGCGTCGCTCTCTATCATCTCGTCCGCGTTCCGCCCTGCCGCTCGGAATTTCCGCGCGGCAGGCATCACCGTCAGTCTCGTTTT
>CALEOQ010000161.1 GCA_937910255.1 uncultured Caulobacteraceae bacterium
CAAGCAGACCACTTCGATTTGTATGTTAAACAAGCAGTCGTCATACCGTCTTAGTCTGGAACGTGTGTCCACTCTTCAGATCGACCCGAAGATGTTGCCGAATCAGACTTGTATGACTTCAAACAATGCAGAGACAATGCACTCATCTTCTGTATCTATTCGCGCATGAACGTAATCTGATTTCTCTAGACAGGTGTCACCGACTGCACCTCAATTACATTATTTTTTTTTTTTTTTCAAGCCGAAGCCGGCATACGAGTTTACGACGTGACTGGAGTTCAGACGTGTGCTCTTCCGATCTTCGGCGGTCCACTCGGGGGGGCCTACCTCACGCAGGGCCTGATCCATCACCTGGCCCAGGGTGTCGTTGACCAGCATGTTGTAGACGCCGCCGGTCTGCTCGAAGCTGACCTTGGTCTCGCTGGCCATGGCTGCGCCTTCGGCGGCCTTCTGCATGCGGGCGAAGACGTCCCGGACGACCTGCGGGTCGGTGTGGCGGACGTAGTAATAGACCTCGGCCTTGTCAGGCACGACATTGGGCGCGGTGCCGCCATCGGTCACCACATAGTGGATGCGGGTGCCATCGGGGATGTGCTCGCGCAGATAGTTCACCGACACGTTCATGATCTCGACCCCGTCCAGGGCCGAGCGGCCACGGAAGGGCGCGGCCGAGGCGTGGGCGGACGCGCCGGCGAAGCGGAACTTGCCGGAGATGTTGGCGAGCGACACGCTCTGGGCGGCGCTATTGCTGTCGTTGGGGTGCCAGTGGAGCGTGGCGTCCACGTCATCGAACAGGCCTTCGCGGACCATGTAGACCTTGCCTGAACCGCCCTCCTCGGCCGGCGTGCCATAGACGCGGATCTCGCCGGCGACGTTATTGGCCTTCATCCAGGCGGCCAGGCTCTGGGCGGCGGCGACCGAGGCCGCGCCAAACAGGTGGTGGCCACAGGCATGGCCGGCGATCTGGCCGGCGATCGGCGCGCGCTCGGCCTTGGCCTCCTGGGCCAGGCCCGGCAGGGCGTCGAATTCAGCGAGAATGGCGATGACCGGGCCGTCGCCATTCTTGAAGCTGGCGACGAAGGCGGTCGGCATGCCGGCCACGCCGGCCTCGACCTTGAAGCCGGCCGACTTCAGCTCCGACTGCAGCAGGGCCGAGCTCTTGGTCTCCTGATAGCCGACCTCGGCATATTCCCAGATCTGGTGGGCCACCTCGGCCATCCGCGGGGCGCCCTGCTCGACGCTGGCGATCAGGGTCTGATTGTCCTGCGGCGTCACCTGGGCGGCCACGGGAACGGCGGAGAGCGCCAGGCTGAGGCTGGCGGCGCCCATCAGGGCGATCTTGTGGGCGGCGCGGCGCATGGGAAAACTCCGATTAAACAAATGGATCAGGGGCTGGCGCCCCGCCTGGCCCCCATCGTCTGCCGATCAGAGGCGCATGCAAGCCTGTGCGGGCGCCCCAAGGGAGCGCCCGCACGCGGGGCCTAGAACGTTTTGCGGACGCTCACATACCAGTAGCGGCTGTAGGGCGTGTAGAGCTCGCCCAGATAGCCGTCGGACGCCAGGGGCGGCTGCTCGTCGGTCAGGTTGCGGACGCCGAGACGCAGCCGGGTATTGGCGGCCATGCCGTCCATGAACTCGTATTGTCCATAGAGGTTGGCCGTCAGCTGGCTGTCGACGATCCAGGGATCCCCGGCCGCGTCGATCAGGCCGAAGTCCTGGACGTCGCCGATGTACTGGGTGAAGGCGCCGAGCGTGAACTGCTCGTAGCGCCACGTGGCCGACGCCGACCATTTCCATTCCGGCCGGCCCTCGTCGCGGATCAGATCACCGCCGCCCGAGATATCGACGCCCGGATTGATCTCCCCAGCCGCCTGCGCATCGAGCAGCGCCTGGATAGCCGGCGACGGTTGACGGTAGAACTTGATCAGATGGGCGGCGTTGACGCTGGCCGAGAAGTCGCCGAAGCGGGTGCCGTTGAGGCTCCAGGCCACGCCAAAGTCGAGGCCGCGGGCCTCCTGCGGCAGCAGGTTCTGGTACTGGTCGTTGACGTACAGCACCTGGCCGACCGGCGTCAGGCCGGTTCCCGCGAAGGCCGCCACGTCGTCCGGCGTCGGGTCGGCGCGGATCACGTCAGGGTTGGTGGAGCCTTGCGTGCGCAGCAGATAGTCGAGGATCAGGGCGTTGCCCTCGCCAAACAGGCCGACGATGCCCTCCTGCTTCACGCGCCAGTAGTCCACGGTGAAGATGAAGTCGCCGACGGCCGGCGGCAGGAACTGCGGTTCGAAGACCACGCCCGCGCCCCAGGTTTCCGACTCTTCCGGCTCGAGATTGGGGTTGCCGGCCCGTTGCGCGGTGGTGGCGCCCGAACGCGAGCAGGCCGAGAAGCTGGAGATCCGCCCGGCCCGCAGGTCGGCCTCGCACCGGATGAAATCGGTCCGGGTGTTGGAGCGGGTGACCAGGGTGGCGTTAACCTGCTCCAGGTTGGGGGCCTTGAAGCCCTGGGCCCAGGAGCCGCGGAACCGCAGACCGTCGACCACGTCCCAGGCCACGGCGACCTTGGGCTTGGCGATGGAGCCCGCGTCGCTGAAGTCTTCGAAACGGCCCGCCAGCTGCATCTCGACGCTCTGGACCAGCGGGATATTCATGTCCGGCGAGATCACCGGCACGCCGAACTCGATGAAGGCCGAGGTGACGGTGCGCGAGCCCTTGGTGTCGGGCGACGGGCTGGTGCCGATCAGGTCGCCGGTGTAGGTGGCGCCGGTCACCGCATCGGTGAAGTTGATCGTGCCGTCCACGCGGGCGTCGCGGTCGTCCTTCTGGGTCTCACGGCGATACTCGACGCCGAGCGCCATGCCGACATCGCCGCCCGGCAGGGCGAAGAGGTCGGGACGCGACACCTTGAAGTCGGCCAGGGCCAGCGAGCTGGTGTTGCGGCGCACGGTCTTGATGCGGATCGCATCAAGGGCGGCCTGGCTGCTGGGGGCGGTGTCAGCCAGGCTGGTGTTCTGGAGGTTGGCCCCATTGAACGGGTTGTAGGCGTCCGGGGTCGACAGCGAGAGCTGCTGCTGCAGCAGGGTGGCGCTGACGCCATCGGAGACGTCCTCGACCTCAGCCTTGGAGTAGAGCAGCGCCCCTTCCCAGTTGAAGCCGAACCGCTCGCCCCGCAGGCCCACCAGGGCGCGCCACTGGGAATTCTCCACATCGACCTGGTTGGGGCCGACATCGGAGAAGTTGTAGGTGCGGATCGTCACCGCACGGCCGCCGGCCGGGGCGTCGATGCCGCTGAGCCGGTTCGGATTGGCCGCGCCATTGAGGGTCGTCGGGCCGAAGGGGTTGTAGTAGCTCGAGGCCGGCATGGTGATCGGCATCGAAGACAGCGTGCCGGTCGAGGTCTGGGTGCTCTTGGTGGTGGCCGTGTAGTAGCCGAGCTCGCCGAAGCCGGTGATCGAGTCGGTCAGATCATAATTGCCGGTCAGGAACAGGTTCACCCGCTCCACCTCCGGGATCACCGTGGTGTCGTAGGCGGCCGGCGAGTCGAAGCGCAGGTCGCGGTCGGCCCCGGAGGTGGCGATGGAGCCGTCGTCCAGGCAGATGCCGCCGCTCAGGGGCGCCGAACAGCCGGGGAACGTCGAGGGCTGGACGTGGAAGAAGCCCGCCGACGAGGTCACCAGGGCGCCGTTGCGGCGCACGGCGCCGTCGGCCTGGAAGTAACCCCAGGGGGTCACGGTGCTGCGGCTGTCCAACGACGTGGCGCCGTCAAAGCGGGTGCCGGCGAACAGGGGCCGCCGATCAAGGGAGGCGGTATAGTCCTGGTCCTCGGCGTCGAGGGCCGTACGGTCGGTGTAGCTGGCGAAGACGGTGACGTTGCCGCGGCTGAAGTTGCGGCCCAACAGCGCCGACAGGTCGGTCTGGCGCAGGCCCGTGCCCTCGGCGCCGCCGTACTGGGCGTCCAGGGTCAGGCCGTCATAGTCGGTGCGCAGCACGGTGTTGACCACGCCGGCCACGGCGTCCGAGCCGTAGAGGGCCGCCGCGCCGTCCCGCAGGACTTCCAGGCGCTGCAGGCCGTTCACCGGGATGGCGTTGGTGTTGTAGGTCAGCACCGGCACCAGGTTCTCGTCGGCGCGGCTGGAGGGGTGGGTCACCACCCGGCGACCGTTCAGCAGGACCAGGGTGTTGCCGACGCCGAGGTTGCGCAGGTTCACCGAGCCCACATCGCCGCGGGCGCTGTTGCTGGAATTGGGCAGATAGCTGGAGTTGAAGCTCACATCGCCCATCTGCGGGATGGAGCGGAACAGTTCGTCGCCCGAGGCTGCGGCGACCGACTGCAGTTCGTCCTGGCCGAGGACCGTGACCGGCACGGCTTCGGTGATCTTCGAGCCCTGGACCTGCGAACCGATGACGACGATTTCGTCGACCATGTTATCCGCCGGCTGGGCGAGGGCTCCGCTGGCGCCGAACGCGCAGAGCATGGTCGTTCCGAGCAGCCCGCGCCGCCCCCAAGACTTGAAATTCATAGTGATCCCCTTTGATCCTTGCGCTGGAGACCGACGTTTCCCGGTCTTCGCAGCGGCCGAACACCGCGAATACGCGGCGGGGGAAAAGTAGCGCCGTTATAAGAGGCGCCCAGACACCATTTGGCCACACTGCTGCATATTCGAGCGATCAAGTGCTCAAATATGCAGCGAGGGAGCCTCTTTTCGACGAATTTCGCAGATCTTCAGTCGGTGATCAGCGATCAGTAAAACGCCACATCATCCACTTCGAGCCAAAGGGTCTCGCCGGCCGGGCGACCGCCGCCGAACTGGACCTCCAGCAGATCAGCGCCGGTCCAGGGGGTTTCCTCCCCCCGCCAATCGGCGGACGGCCGCAGGTCTGAGAACGGCGTCTGGACCTTGGTCCATTCGGTGCCCGCCTTGACCTCGGCCTCCCACCAGCCGCCCAACGTGCGGACCATCACCTTGTAGTCGCCGCCATCGCCGCGCAGGGCATAGGACAGGCCCTTGAAAGCGCGGGCGTCCACCGGCTGCAGTGAGCCGCGGCTGAGCGGAAGAATCACCCCGGCGTGGGGATCGTCTTTCACCGACATCCGCGCCGAAAGGCGCAGAGCCTGGTTTCCGTCCGGCTCGGGCGCCACGAGGCTGACCAGTACGCTTCGATCCATGCCGCCATCGGTGTCCTGTACCCGCAAGGTGTCGAGACGCGTCCGCCCCGGCTCACCCTGGAAGTCGTCGATCAGGGCCTGGGCCGGTTCGGCGGGCATGGTCATGACGGCGTTGGCGGCCGGCAGTTCGATCCCCGGCCCGACCACCTGGCGGCCGTCGATGAACACCCGATCGGTCTTGCGAACGTCGGAGATGTTGGTCCAGGGGGTCCCGTCCAGCAGCACGAGGTCGGCCCGCTTGCCCACCTCGATGGTGCCGCGGTCGTCGAGCACGCCCATGGCGCGCGCGCTGTTGGCGGTGCCGACCATCAGGGCCTCCACCGGCGTCAGGCCCGCCTGCACCATCAGTTCCATTTCGTGCAGGGTCGAGAAGCCATGCAGAGTCCCCGGCATGCCGGCGTCCGTGCCGAGCGCGATCAGAATCCCGGCGTCGTGGAAGGCCTTGGTGTTCTGCAGGGCGTACTGGAACTTGGCGTTCGACTGCACAAAGCGGGGGTTGTTGAGGTCGTCGGGCGGCGACTGGCCGGGCTTCACCGGCTCATAGACCGCCAAGGTCGGCGCATAGGCCGTGCCGGACGCCTTCATCAGATCGATCGTCTCCTGATCGACCGGGCGATCCTGCAGGCTGTGGACGATGACATCGACCTTGGCGCGGGCGGCCACCTTGCCGCGTTCGACGGTGACGGTGTGGGTCACCACCTTCAGGTCGTTCTTGTGGGCCTCGTCCACCAGCGCGCTGAGGGTGCCCACGTCCATCGAGGTGTTGTCTGCCGAGAAGCCATAGCGCCAGCCATCGGCGAAGGCCTTGAGCAGGTCCGGCTCATAGGGGAGCAGGTCGCGCACCGCCTTGCGGGCGGCGTCCGGGGTATTGACCCACTTGGTGGTGGCCGTGTCGGCCCAGTCGGCGCCGTGACCGCCAGGCGTGCTCATGCGCGCGGTCAGGTTCACATGCGGCGAGGCCAACTGGGAGAGCCAGCGACGGCGCGGCGCAAAGGCTTCCGGGGGCTGGTGAAAATCATTCAGGGTGGTGACGCCAGCCTGCACATAGGCTGTGGCGATGGCCGGGGTCTGGTTGGGCGTCCCGTTGGGCGTCCAGTGGGTGTGCAGATCGAAGAAGCCGGGGGTCAGGGCCTTGCCACGCCCGTCGATGGTGGTCGCGCCGGCGGGCGCCGCGACATCGGCGCCGACCGCGGTGATCCGCCCGTCGCGGATCAGCACATTGGCCACCCGAGGCGCTGCGCCGGTGGCGTCGAACACCGTGGCGCCGACGATGGCGATGGTGTCGCCCGACGGCTGGGCGGCGGCGCCGCTCGCCAGCAGGCCTAGGCCGAGAGCCGTGGCGGCGAGGGTTCGAAACTGATGATGAAACGTCATTGGAAGGCCCCGCACGACACACTGCCGCCCACTGCGCGGCAAGAGTCGCTTAGCCCAGGGCGACCTGCGAATCCAGAAACGGCGACGTGAAACGCCGTCCATCGCCCTGACGCCGCTGAATGTGGCGCCGGCTCAGTGGGCCAGAAGCACGGCGGTCGGCGGGGCCTCGATCATGCTGCGGGTCGCGCCGCCCAGGACGAACTCCCGGGCGCGGGAATGACCAAAGGCGCCCATGACCAGGAGATCGACCCCGGTCCGCTCGATCACGTGCTCAAGCACCGAACCGATCTTGGCGCCGGCCGAGTCAAAGGCCAGGGCCTCGGCCTCCACGCCATGTTGCGCCAGGTGGCGAATGACGTCCTCGGCGACGGCCGGGGTCGCCGAGGGCTTCTCATTCAGGATGGTCAGCACCACCACCGTCTTGGCGGCCCGCAACGCGGGAAGCGCCGCGGCCAGGGCCGCAGCAGCGGAGCGACCGCCATCCCAGGCGATGACCGCCGTCCCGATCTCGGTCTTCGGCGCATGTCCCTCCTGCGGACTGACGATGATCACCGGTCGGCCCGACGAGAAGATCAGCGCCTCGGCCAGACCCTGCTGCGGGCCCGGATCGCGCCCGTAGGGGACGACACAGACATCGCGGGTCCTGGCGAGCCCGGCGATCTGTTCGGGGACCTCAAACATTTCCGCGGCGGGACAGATCCGCCCGCCATAGACCCCCGCAGCGGTCGCAGCGGTCTCGAACCGGTCGAGGAGTTGGTCGGCGGCGGCCCGGCTGCGCCCCTCCTCCGACCGCGCCAGCTCACCGAAGTTCAGCACGAAGTCCGCCAGCCGGTTGGACTTCAAGGCGATGGTCGCCTGGACCGCCACACCTGTGACCTGACCGCCCAGGCTCACGCAGAAGGCCAAGGCCTGATCGGCCGCCCAGTCCGCCGTGGCATCGGGATAGGTGTCGAGGTGGAGCAGGATGTCCTTGAAAGCCATGGGAACCTCGTTTCGGGCGCGGTCGGCGAACGCCGGGCAGGCTAGGCCTTCTTGCGGCGTTCAGCGACCAGCACGCTGATCAGCAGGGCCGCAGCGGTCAGGGCGGCGCCGGCCGAGGCCATGGGATGGTCTCGCACTTCCTTGACCGCCTTGTCGGCCAGTTCGCGGGCCGGCTTGGCGCGCTCGGCCAGGGCGTCTGCGGCGTGGCGCACAGCCACGGCGGCCTTGGCCACAGCCTCCTCGCTCTCGTCGGCGAGGCTTTCGGCGGCGGCGCGCAGGGCCTTGGTGACGTCCTCAAGCGTGTCGTCGATGTCTTCGCGGATATCTTTGGCGATGGATTTCGGCATGGGATCGGCTCCTTGCGGGTTGCCCCATCACAAGAGCCCATCGCCCCTACCCCCGCCTTGACCCGCATCAAACCCCTGCGACATCGGCGGCTGGCTGAGGCTTGAGCCAGATCAAGGAGACCCCGCCCGACCCGGCGCAATCCCGGGGCACGGCCCAGCTCCAAAGGAGCGGCCGTTCACAAGGGGATAGACATGAAGACCACCACCGCCCTCCTCGCCGCCAGCCTCGCCCTCAGCCTGGCCGGCGCCGCGCAGGCCCAGGACTTCCAGCCCAAGGCCGCAGGCGTGAAGATGCTCAATGTCCGGGTGACCTCCGTCGATCCCGAGGCGGGCGATCCGATCACGACCCTGAGCGGCGCGGCCACCGGCCTGACCGCCGAGGTGAACGCCGACGTCATGCCGACCATCGGCCTTAGCTACTTCTTCACCGACAACATCGCCGTCGAGGTGATCGCCGGCACCACCAAGCACACGGTGAAGGCGCAAGGCCCCGGCACGGACGTAAAGGTCAAGGAGACCTGGGTGCTGCCGCCCGTCGTCGCCCTGCAATACCACTTCGCCCCGGCCGGCAAGATCAGCCCCTATGTGGGGGCGGGCGTGAACTACATGCTGTTCTACAGCGGCTCGGACAAGAACGGCTTCAACCTCGACATCGACGACGGGGTCGGCTTCGCCCTGCAGGCCGGGGTGGACATCGCGACGGTGGGGCCCTGGAGCGCCAATCTCGATGTGAAGAAGATCTATTTCGAGACCGACGCCACCGACACCACCAACGGCCTGAAGTCCAAGGTCAGCCTCGACCCCTGGGTCGTCTCGGCGGGCTTCGGCTACAAGTTCTGATCGCGCAAGAGGGCGGCGCGACCAAGCGCCGCCCTCAACCGTTCGGCGCGCGGAGAACGCCGAGGGCGCCGCGGGCGATGACGATCTGCTCATCGGTGGGCAGGACGAGCCCTTCGACGGCGCTGTCGGCGGTGGTCAGCCGGGTGGCGCCTTGGGCATTGGCGCCTTCATCCAGTTCAGCGCCCAACCACTTGCAGGCCTTGAGGATTTCCGCGCGAATCTGCGGGTCGTTCTCACCGACGCCCGCCGTGAAGACCAGCCGATCGATCCCGCCCAGCGCCGCGGCCAGGCCGCCGATCTCCCGGGCGACCCGATAGACGAACAGATCGAGCGCTTCCCGCGCCGCCGGGCTGCCGCTGGCCTGCAGGCGGCGGACATCGCCACTTTCGCCCGAAACGCCCAGCAGCCCGGACCGCCGATAGAGCAGGTCGCTCAGGTCCGGCGCGGACATGCCCTTGGTCTCCATCAGATAGAGCAGCACGCCGGGATCGAGCGCGCCCGAGCGCGTCGACATGGGCGGTCCGTCCAGGGCGGAGAAGCCCATGGTGGTGGCGATGCTGCGCCCCTGGTCCATGCCGCAGAGCGAGACGCCGCTGCCCAGGTGGGCGACCACCACCCTGCCCCCCGCCGTTTCGCCATAGAGCCTGCGAAGCTCGCCGGCTATGAAGGCGTAGGACAGGCCATGGAATCCATAGGCGATCACACCCTCATCGGTGAGCTCTCGCGGAAGCCCATAGATCCGGGCCAGCCGGGGTTGATCGGCGTGGAAGGCGGTGTCGAACAGCCCCACCTGGAGCGCGTCCGGGAAGGCCGCCTGGGCCGCGGCGACGGCGTCGAGATTGAACGGCTGATGCAGGGGCGCCAGGGGGACCAGATCGTTCAGGCGCGCCAGCGCGGCCGCGTCCAGACGAACCGGCGCCCGGAAGGTCAGGCCCCCATGGACGATCCGGTGACCGATGGCGACCGGGTTGTCCAGGCCGCCGGCCTTGGCCAGCCAGGCCAGAAGCCGAGGCAGGGTCCGGGCGAGCCCCCCATCGGCGCGGGGCCAGTCGCTCTCGGTCGCCACCCGGCCGTCGGGGCCGCGGGCGACGAGCTGCGGTTCATCCGGCAGGCCTGAGACCGAGCCGCTCAAGGTCAAAACCAGGTTGTCCTCAGAAGAGACCGAATAGACAGCGAATTTCAGGCTGGACGAGCCGGCGTTCAGAACCAGGATCTGGGACATGCTCACTTCGCCGGCTTTGACCGCTGGGCCTTGGCGACCAGCAGGGCGACGGCGCAGGAGGCCATGCGCGACAGCGCGCCGTCGGACCGGCTGGTCAGCATGATCGGCGCCTTGGCGCCCATGACGATCCCCGCCGACTGGGCGCGCGCCAGATAGAAGAGCTGCTTGGCCAGCATGTTGCCGGACTCGATATCCGGCACCAGCAGGATGTCGGCGTCGCCGGCCACCTCCGACACGATATGCTTGGCCTCGGCCGCCTCCTTGGAGATCGCATTGTCGAAGGCCAGCGGGCCGTCCAGCAATCCGCCGACGATCTGACCGCGATCGGCCATCTTGCAGAGGGCGGCGGCGTCGAGGGTGGCGATCATCTTGGGATTGACCGTCTCCACCGCCGCCAGGATCGCCACCTTGGGCCGCTCCACTCCCATGGCGCGGGCGCAGTCTATGGCGTTCTGGACGATGTCGCGCTTGGTGGCGAGGTCCGGGGCGATGTTGATCGCCGCATCGGTGACCAGCAAGGGTTTGGGATAGGTCGGCACGTCCAGGATGAAGACGTGGCTCATGCGCCGCTCGGTCCGCAGGCCGCTCTCGCGGGCGACCACCGCCTCAAGTAACTCGTCCGTATGCAGAGCGCCCTTCATGATCGCCTGGACCTCGTCCTGGCCGGCGAGCAGACAGGACAGGGCTGCAGCGGCGTGACTGTGCCCGACGTCGCGCACCTCAAGGCCGGAAATGTCCAGCCCAGATCAGAAGACGGCACACGTCTGAACTCCAGTCACGTCGTAATCTCGTATGCCGTCTTCTGCTTGAAAAAAAAAAAAATTAGGGAACGAAATTAATGTGACTATGTGTAGCGGTGATCAAGCTGTCAGTGAGCCCC
>CALEOQ010000162.1 GCA_937910255.1 uncultured Caulobacteraceae bacterium
GGAGCGGTGAGGTGTTTTCTGTTGAGTGGGACCGGGGCCCGCGTGGTCTACGCGCGTGCCCTGACGGACGGTCGTCGGGTCGAGGGCGAGCGTCAGATATCTCAGCAGATTGAGACCGGCGATCACCACCAGGGGCTGATCGGCGCCGATGGCGAGGTTCCACGTCTTGAGCTCGAGCGCGGCCATACGATCCTCCTGAGGTCTGCGGATCGGGCCTAAGTGGCGCCCGTCCGGCGGCTTCACAAGCCTGAAATCCGGCGCCGGCGCACCGGGTTTTGCGTCCGGGACCTGGGCTCAGCCGTAAACTTGGCTCCGGCTTGGAGTCGCCCGTCGGTGTTTGCATGTTATTGTACGAAAGACACGAGGGGTAAGCGAAGATGACTATCGCCCACGACTCGTCATCCCTGGCCGATCTGGCCCATACGCCGGGCGCCCTGCGCCGTGCGCCAGAACTGTCAGGTTCGACCACCGCCTTCCGAAGCGCCCTTGGGCTTCTGGCCAGGAACTGGACGGTGGGTCAGCTCACCTTTGTCCTGCCGAACGGCAAGGAACTCACCATCGTCGGGGCGGAGCCAGGTCCCAGCGGTCGGCTGGTGGTGCGCGACTACGCCTTCATGAACCGGGTGCTGGCGGCCGGCGATATCGGGTTCGCCGAGGGGTTCATGGCCCAGGAGTGGGATACGCCGGACATGGCCGCCCTGCTCTGCGCCTTCAGCCTGAACTTCGACAAGATCGAGCGTCTGGCCCTGGGCGCGCCTCTGATGTGGGTGCTGAACCGCATCCTGCACGTCTTCCGCGACAACAGCCGCGCCGGCGCCAGGAAGAACATCCACGCCCACTACGACCTGGGCAACGCCTTCTATTCCCGGTGGCTGGACGCCACCATGACCTATTCGGCGGCCCGCTACGCCCATGCGGGTCAGGATCTGGCCGCGGCGCAACAGAACAAGTACCGCCTGCTGACCCAGCAGATGGCCCTGGAGCCGCAGCACCATGTGCTGGAGATCGGCTGCGGCTGGGGGGGCTTCGCCGAATACGCCGCCAAGACCGTCGGCGCCAAGGTGACGGCCATCACCATCTCCAAGGAACAGTACGACTTCGCCGCCAAGCGCATTTTTGACCAGGGCCTGGCCGAGCGGGCCGAGATCCGCATGGTGGATTATCGTGATGTGGGCGGCGCCTATGACCGGGTCGCCTCCATCGAAATGTTCGAAGCGGTCGGTGAAAAATACTGGCCGAGCTATTTCAGCAAGATCGCCGAGGTGCTGAAGCCTGGCGGCCTGGCCGGCCTGCAGATCATCACCATCCAGGATGAGTTCTTCGAGGGCTATCGCCGCCGCGCCGACTTCATCCAGCGCTACATCTTTCCGGGCGGCATGCTGATCAGCGAGGCGCGCCTGCGTCAGGAGACTGGGGCGGCGGGCCTGGGTTGGCGCGACATAAGCCGCTTTGGTCAGGACTATGCCGATACGCTCGCCGAGTGGACCCGCCGGTTCGAGGCGGCCTGGCCGGAAATCCGCCAGAACGGCTTTGACGAGCGGTTCCGGCGGCTGTGGCGCTTCTACCTGGCCTATTGCGAGGCCGGTTTCCGCACCGCACGCACCGATGTGGTCCAGCTCAGCCTGTCGAAAAGCTGAGCGCGCGGGCCGCTTGCCCCTGTTCGTGGGCCTATGCCGCGCTTAAGTAGCGGCCCATGACCGTCGCAAACAGCGTTCTCGACACCATCGGCGACACGCCGCTCATCCGCCTCAACCGGGCCAGCGAACTGACCGGCTGCGAGATCCTGGGCAAGGCGGAGTTCATGAATCCCGGCCAGTCGGTCAAGGACCGCGCGGCGCTCTACATCGTGCGCGAGGCGCAGGCCAAGGGCCTGCTGCGGCCCGGCGGGCGCATTGTGGAAGGGACGGCGGGCAACACCGGCATCGGCCTGGCCATGGTCGCCAAGGCGCTCGGCTATCGCGCCACCATCGTCATTCCCCGGACCCAGAGCCAGGAGAAGAAGGACGCCATCCGCCTGTTCGGGGCCGAACTGGTCGAGGTGGACGCGGTCCCCTACTCCAACCCCGACAACTATGTGCGCTATTCCGGCCGCCTGGCCGAGGAGCTGGCGGCCACCGAGCCCAACGGCGCCATCTGGGCCAACCAGTTCGACAATGTCGCCAATCGCCAGGCCCACGCCGAGACCACAGGTCCGGAGATCTGGACGCAGACCGACGGCAAGGTGGACGGCTTCATCTGCGCCGTGGGTTCCGGCGGCACCCTGGCCGGGGTGGCCCAGGCCCTGCGGACCCAGCGGCCCGATGTGAAGATCGGCCTCGCCGATCCCTATGGGGCGGCGCTCTATTCCTATTACACGACCGGCGAACTCAAGTCCGAGGGCGGCTCGATCAGCGAAGGCATCGGCCAGGGCCGGATCACCGCCAATCTTGAGGGCCTGAAGGTCGACCATGCCTACCGCATCGCCGACGACGAGATGCTGGGGGTGATCTATGATCTCGTGGAGCACGAGGGCCTGGTGATGGGCGGCTCCACCGGCGTCAATGTGGCCGGCGCCATCCGGATGGCCCGGGACCTGGGGCCTGGCCACACCATCGTGACCATCCTCTGCGACCAGGGCGCGCGCTATCAGAGCAAGATTTTCAACAAGGCCTTCCTCACGGAAAAAGGCCTTCCCGTTCCGGCCTGGCTCTAGTCGTGGAAACCGGTCCCCTTGTCTCTGTCGACTGGCTGGCCCAGCGCCTGGGTGATCCCGACCTGCGGGTGGTCGACGCCACCTGGTACATGCCGGCCGAGCAGCGGCCCGGCCTGGAGGAATTCCGCCAGGGGCATATTCCCGGCGCGGTCTTCTTCGACATCGACCTGATCTCCGATCCCGACACCGACCTGCCGCACATGCTGCCGCCCCAGGCCGCCTTCGCTGCGGCCGCCTCGCAGCTGGGCCTGGGTCCATCGCATCAGATCGTCGTCTATGACGGCCACGGCATCTTCTCCAGCCCGCGGGTCTGGTGGACCCTCCGGGTCATGGGCTTCGACAAGGTCGCCGTGCTGGATGGCGGCCTGAAAGCCTGGCGGGCGGCTGGCCAACCGATCGAGACCGGCGATCCCGCCCCCAAGCCGGTCGAGAGCGCCGCGCGACTGCGGCCCCAACTGGTGCGCAGCCTGGAGGATGTGCGTCAGGCCCTGGACGATCCTGAGGTCCAGCTGCTTGACGCCCGCCCGGCCGGGCGGTTCATGGGGGAGGTTCCCGAGCCGCGAGCGGGTCTGCGCAGCGGCCACATGCCCGGCGCCTGCAACCTGCCCTGGAACGCCGTGGTCGCCGCCGATGGAACCCTGCGGTCGCCAGACGAACTGCGCGGCGCCTTCGCCGTGGCCGGCGTCAACCTGGAGCGTCCGATCATCGCCACCTGCGGGTCAGGGGTGAGCGCCGCGGTTCTTGCGCTCGCCTTGGCGCGGCTGGGGGTGGAGCAGGTCCCGATCTATGACGGCTCCTGGAGCGAATGGGGCGGTCGTTCCGACACGCCGGTGGCTGTCGGGCCATGAGCCGGATGATCGTCCGCCCAGCCCGCCCCGACGATCTTCCCCTGCTGCCAGATATCGAGGTGTCGGCCGCCGGCCTCTTTCGAGACGAAGGCGTGGCCATCATCGCCGGTGAGGCGGAAGACGCGCCCCTCGACTTCACCCCCGCCGAGGTCTGGGCGCCCATCGCCGCGGCGGGCCTGTTGTGGGTGATGGCCGAGGGCGACGGGCCGCCCGGCGCCTTCCTGGCGGCGCGGATCGAAGAGCACCGGCTCCATATCCTGGAGTTCGATGTCCACCGCCGCCATCAGGGGCAGGGTCTGGGCCGACGCCTGCTGGCCTTCGCCATCGATGAGGCGCGGCGGCGCGGGCTTGCGGGCTTGAGCCTCACCACCTTCCGGGACGTCCCCTGGAATGCGCCCTTCTACGCCTCGGCGGGCTTTGAGATCGTCGAGCGGGATGCGGCGACGCCACTTCTGACGGCCTATCTGGACCGGGAAGCGGCCCGCGGCCTGGACCCCGTTCGCCGCTGTGCGATGGTCCTGAACCTCTAGCGAACCGGCGGGGCGTACATCAGTCCCGGTTCCGGCGCGCTCCACAGGGCGTTGAGCCCCCGTTCCAGCTTCAGACCGGAATCAGCGCCGAGGTTGCGGCGGAAGATCTCGTTATAGGCGCCGACCTGGGCGATGGCCTGATAGGCCCAGTCCTCCTCCAGGCCGAGCAAGGCGCCCAGTTCGCCATCAACCCCCAGCAGCCGCCGCGTTTCGGGATCGGACGCCGTCTCGCGCGAACCTTCCACCGTGGTTGAGTTCACGCCCAGTTCTTCGGCAATAACAAGGGCGTTGACCGTCCATCTGACGATATCGGTCCAGGCCGGATCGTCCTGCCGCACCACGGGGCCGAGCGGCTCCTTGGAAATCACCGTCGGCAGGATCACATGGGCGTTGGGATTGTTCATGATCGACCGGGCCGAGGCCAGGGCCGAGATGTCGGCGGTGAAGACGTCGCATTCCTCGCCCTCATAGGCGGTGCGCGCATCGGCCTCGTTGTCGACGACGACCGGCGTGAATTCGAGACCGCGGGCCCTGAAATAGTCGCCGAGGTTGCCTTCGGTCACCGTGCCGGACTGGACGCAGATCCGCGCGCCATTGAGTTCGTCGGCGCTGGTCAGGTTGAGCGACCGCGGCGCCAGGAAGCCCTGGCCGTCATAATAGGTCACCCCTGCGAAATCGAGGCCCAGGCCCGCGTCCCGCGACAGAGTCCAGGAGGTGTTGCGCGACAGAATGTCGACCGAGCCTTCCTGCAGTTCGGCGAATCGGTTCTGGGCCGAGACCGACCGGTAGCGGACGGCGTCGGCGTCCCCCAGGACGGCTGCGGCCACCGCCCGGCAGATGTCGACATCAAAGCCCCGCCAGACCCCGCGCACATCCTGCACCGCAAAGCCCGCCAGCCCCGCATGGACGCCGCAGAGCACATGGCCCCGGCGGCGCACCGCCTCCAGGGTCGGGCTTGGCGTGGGCGCGAAGTCCCGAGCCACGGCCGTCGTCTTGGGCGCTGGCGCAGGCTCAGGTTCCGGGGACTCCGTCTCCTGGCCACATCCGGCCAGGACCAGCGACAGGACAGCGGACGCCGCGAGGCGTCGGATCATGGGGGGCTCCTTGATCGGACAGGACGGGAAAGGTCTAGTACAGGGAGTTTCGCCCCTGATGCCTCACGAACGTCAACCCGCATGACCGAAGAAACCCGCCTGATCCACTCGGGTCTGGCAGAATCGCCCCTTGCGCGCACCGTCGGCCCGCCGATCCAGCGCGGCTCCACCGTTTTGCTGCCCAATGCGGCGGCGCTCTATGACGATGCGGCGCACCTGACCTATGGCCGCCAGGGTCTGGCGTCGCAGAGCGCGCTGATGGCCGCCCTGGCCGATCTGGAGCAGGCCGAGGCGGTCACCCTCTATCCTTCGGGCCTGGCGGCGCTCACCGGCGCCATGCTCGCGGTGCTGAAGGCCGGCGACGAGGTGCTGGTGGTCGACACCATCTACAAGCCCACCCGCCGGTTCTGCGACGCGGTGCTGGTCCGCTACGGGGTCAAGGTGACCTACTACGCCCCGAGCCTTGGGCCCGCCGACCTCATGGCCCTCTGCGGACCCGCCACCCGCCTGATCGTGCTGGAGTCGCCCGGCTCGCTCAGCTTCGAGATGCAGGACGTGCCCGGCATCGCCGCGGCGGCGCACGCGCGCGACATCCTCACCCTGATCGACAACACCTGGGCCGCCGGCCTGCTGTTCAAGCCGCTCGATCATGGGGTCGATATCAGCGTCCAGGCCCTGACCAAATATGTGGGCGGCCATTCCGACGTCTTCATGGGCTCGGTCGCCGTCCGCGACAGGAGCCTGGTCCGGGCGATGGACGACGGCGTGCTGCACATCGGCTGGGCGGTGTCGCCGGACGACGCCTATCAGATGCTGCGCGGCCTGAGGACCCTGGCCACACGGATGGCCCGCCATGATCAGTCGGGCCGCCACATCGCCCGCTGGCTGGCGGAGCGGGCCGAGGTGGCGGAGATGCGCCATCCGGCCCTGCCCGGCTGCCCTGGCCACGAGATCTGGCGCCGGGATTATAGCGGCGCCTGCGGCCTGTTCGCCTTCACCCTGAAGCCGGCGCCCGCCGCCGCCACGGCGGCCTTCCTCGATGCGCTCAAGGTGTTTGGCCTTGGCTTTTCCTGGGGGGGCTTTGAAAGCCTGGCCATCGACTGCGACCCCCAGCTCCGCTGCCGCGCGGACGGCGATCGCGGGAACGGCGCCCTGATCCGCCTGCATATCGGGCTGGAAGATCCGGCGGACCTGATCGCCGACCTGACCGGCGCCCTCGACGCCTGGCGGAGCCTCGCCTGAACGTGGACCCGGCGTGGGCGAGCGCCTTCCTAGCCGAACACGACCTGCCCCCGGCCTATGGCCGCACCCTGGACGAGGTCGCCGGCGCTCTCGCCGCGCGGTTCGCCGCCGAGACCGAGGCGCGCCGGACGCCGCTGCTCGTCGGCCTCTGCGGACCGCAGGCTTCGGGCAAGTCCACCCTGGCCGCCGCCCTGGCGGGTCTGCTGCAGGCGCAGGGTCTGACCGTCGCCGTGCTCTCCATCGACGATCTCTACCTCTCCCACGCCGCGCGCGAGCGCCTAGGCGCCGAGGTCCACCCCCTGCTCGCCACCCGTGGGCCGCCGGGAACCCACGACGTGGCGCTCGGTCTGCGGCTGATGGATGATCTGGCCGAAGGGCGCCCCACCGCCCTGCCCCGCTTCGACAAGGCCCGCGACGACCTGGCGCCGACCCACGCCTGGCCGACGACGCCGGCCAGGGTGGACGTGGTGCTGTTCGAAGGCTGGTGCGTGGGGGCGAGGCCGCAACGCGCCGAAGCCCTGGCCGCCCCGGTCAACGACCTGGAGGCGCAGCGTGACGCCGATGGCCTCTGGCGGCGCTACATCAATGACCGTCTGGCGGGGCCGTATCAGGCGCTGTTTCGACGGATCGACCTGCTGATCCTGCTGCAGGCGCCGGGGTTCGATGTGGTCGCCGCTTGGCGGCAGGAGCAGGAACGCAAGCTGCGGGCGCGGCTCGCGGCCGAGGGCGCCGATCTGGGCCGCAGCATGAACGATGACGAGGTCCTGGCTTTCATCCAGCTCTATGAGCGGCTCACCACCCACATCCTGGCGACCATGCCGACCTATGCCGACGCGGTGATCCCCATGACGGCCGAGCGGACTATGAAGCCGCCGCGGTGGGGGCCTCGACCGCGGCCGAACTTCTGACCTCGTCCTCGGCGGCGAAGTATCGCACCGTGCCAATCAGGGCGTTGCGCCGGTCATGCACGATCACCTGGGCGTCGCCCCCGGCCGAGGCGATCAACTGCGCCAGGCTGCGGGCCTTGGCCTCGGCATGGGCGCCGGAAAAGAACATCAGGGGATGATCGGCCAGGGACGAGGTCACAGACCACCCGCCCTCCACAGGCGTCACCGTCACCACATTGTCCAACGCTGCTCCGGCCTTCTCCAACCAAACCATGCGCTTCTCCCGTCCAAGCTCCCGCGCCCGGGGTCATTTTGGCTGAGACTATGACCACCTAGGGACGAGTTCGTCTGTGGCGCAGCCGACAGATCGCGCAAACTTGATCATAGGCGCCGTCGCGCCGGCGCGCGCCCGTCCCTCCGCCCACGGGTCGAATAAAGGCCGCCGTCCTGCTAAGGTGAAGCTTCCAGGCTGGGCGATCGCGCTAGATCGCTCGCCCGGCGGTCAACATTTGGAGGCGCCGTGAAACGCTTGATCTTGATCGCCGTAGCGACGCTGGCCGCAGTGTTGGTTTGGTGTGGCCTGGTCTTTTTCGGCTTCAGCGAAGGGTGGGGGCGCAAGCCGATCGCCGCCTCACCGGAGCCTGAGGCCTTCATCAGCGCCGCACGATCGCAGATCGCAGATGCGGGCGTCGGCAACCTCGCCCTGGTGCTCATTGAAGACGGCGCCATCGCCGAGGATTACTACAGCTCGGCCGAGGCGCCCGTGGGGCCGCAGACCCTGTTCCAGGTCGCCTCGCTCAGCAAATGGCTGACCGCGTGGGGCGTCATGACCCTGGTCGAGGACGGCAGGATCGACCTGGACGCCCCGGTGGCCGCCTATCTCACCCGCTGGCGACTGCCCGACGGCCCGTTCGACGAGGACGCCGTCACGGTGCGCCGCCTCCTCAGTCATACCGCCGGCCTGGGCGACGGGCTCGGCTATGGCGGTTTCACCTCCGCCGATGAGGTTCAATCCCTGGAAGAGTCGCTGACCCAGGCCCGCGACGCCTCGCCCGGCGCGGATGGCGCGGTGCGTGTCGTGGCCGAACCGGGCAGCGGCTGGGCCTATTCGGGTGGCGGCTACACCCTGCTGCAACTCATTGTAGAAGAGGTCAGCGGTCAGGCCTTCGCCGACTACATGCAGGCGGAGGTGTTCCAGCCGCTCGGCATGGACGACACCACCTTCGACTTCGATGAGGCGTCCCGGCGCGATCTGGCGCAGAGCTTCACCTTGGATGGCGCGACCGAGCCCCTGCGGCGTTACACGGCCCTGGGCGCAGCGTCGCTGTTCACGAGCGCTGGTGACATGGGGCGTTTCGTCGCCGCCCAGGCGCCCGGCGCTCCTGAACCGGACGCGGTTCTGTCAGCTGAAACCCGCGCCGCCATGCGCGCGCCCCATGCGGCGCAGTTCGGGGCGGACATCTGGGGGCTGGGCACGATGCTCTACGCCCTCAATGGGCGGGGGGACTTCATCATCGGCCACGATGGCAACAATGAGCCGGCCATCAACACCGCGGTGCGTCTGGACCCCGCTACGGGCGACGGAATCGTCGTGCTGGAGACCGGCGGCGACCTGACCGCGACACGCCTCGCCAGCGAGTGGGTCTACTGGAAGGCCGGCAAGATCGACGCCCTGATGTTCATCATGCGGGCGAAGGCGATGATCATCTGGATGCTGGCCGGCAGCGGACTGATCCTCCTGGCGGGCCTGGTCGCCGGATGGCGGCTGCGACGCCGGAGGTGAGGCCACTGGCGCGCCCTGCAGGACTCGAACCTGCAACCGTCCGCTTAGAAGGCGGATGCTCTATCCGGTTGAGCTAAGGGCGCCCTGGGCCTGCGGCGTCAGTGGGTCCAGGGGACCTTGCGGCCGAAGGCGAAGTTGTCGGCGTAGGCCTTGATGATTCGCTTGGCCGGTTTGGGATCGAAGACCTCGAAGGCGACGCCGTGCTGCTCGGCATAGGCCACGGCCTCCTCCTTGGTGTCGAAGGCCAGGCGCAGCTGGGTGCGGGTGTCGTCGGTCTGGGTCCAGCCCATCAGGGCGTCGGGTCTGCGCGCGCTGGCCGGCTCGAATTCCAGGACCCATTCGCGGGACTTGGCGTGTCCGGACTGCATGGCGTTCTTGGCGGGGCGGAAGATGCGCGCGAGCATGTGGCTGTCCCATTAGCGATGCCGGAGCCCGCGAGGGCTCCACGTCGGCGTCTGGTCGGGGCGGCGTGATTCGAACACGCGACCCTCTGGTCCCAAACCAGATGCGCTACCAGGCTGCGCTACGCCCCGAGACGGACGCCAACATTGGGCGTCTCATGCCATGCAAGGCGCCGCGCCGCAATGTAAGGCCTGCGATCAGGCGCGCTTGTGCATCAGTTTGAAGACGCCAGAGCCCCGAACCACGTCGCGACCGCCTACACAGGCCCGGCCCTCGACGAAGGCGACGTCGCGGGTCAGGCGGGTGACTTTGGATTCACCCATCACCCACTCCCCCACCCGGGCCATGTGCAGAAAGTCCACCGACAGGTGAATGGTCACCCCTGGACGGCGGGCGGCGCGGAACACTGCGGCGCCCATCAATCCGTCGAGGAAGCTGGTCAGCATGCCCCCATGGACCAGGCCCAGGCCGTTGGCGTGGCGCGGCAGGGCGAAGAAGGCCTGTTCGGTGCTCTCGCCCTGCTGCGCACGATGGAAATAGGGACCGTTGTGGCCGGAGAAGGCGCCGCGGCCTTCGGAAAGGACGAAGCCCTCGGGCGGCGGCGGGGCCGGTTTGCCGGCGTCCTCGGCCTCAAGCACTCGGGAAGATCCGGTGGCGGACCCGATCACCGGGAAGCGCGCCGATCTCGGCCGCCCGGCCGCCCACCAGCTCCAGGACGGCGCGGACCGCGCCGCCGGAGGGCACGCCCTCGTCCGACAGGGGCGTGGTGTTGCGGGCGATGGACAGGATGCGCCCGTCGGCCCGAATGAAGATCATGTCCAGAGAGATGTAGGTGTTGCGCATCCAGAAGGCGACCGGCCGCGGGGTGTGGAAGTCGAACAGCATGCCGCGGTCCGGCGCCAGGGACTTGCGATACATCAGGCCCTTGGCGCGGGCGGCGTCGTCGGCGGCCACCTCGACCTGGAAGTTGACCGGCCCGCGGCTCGTCAGGATCGCCAGCGGCTCGAGGCCGGCGGCGGTCTTGGCGATCGCCAGGCCCGGCGTCGCCAGGGCCGCGAGGCCCGCCAGGACGGCGCGCCGGGGGTAGGTAGATCGGAAGAGCACACGTCTGAACTCCAGTCACGGCGTAATTTCGTATGCCGTCTTCTGCTTGAAAAAAAAAAAATGACAAACACTAGGTGAAGCTAATATGGAACTGGTGAATTGCGCGATGTCACAAACAA
>CALEOQ010000163.1 GCA_937910255.1 uncultured Caulobacteraceae bacterium
TGCGACTGTTGCAGTTCAGACGTGTGCTATTTCGATTTTTTTTTTCAAGCAGAAGACGTCATACGAGATTACGACGTGACTGGAGTTCAGACGTGTGCTCTTCCGATCTGGCTGAGCTGTCTAAACTGTCCATGCGCATCGTGAGCCTGAACCTAGGCGTCGGGGAGTGAACAAAGCTGAAAAGGTCTCGGGTGAATCGCTCACCCAACAACCTGTGGTCACCCTAGCCCACGCCGGCCTTCAAGGCCTCATATGCCTCCACCGCCGCCATCCATTCGGCTTCGGCCGCCTCCAACTTGGCCTGGGCGGCGTCACGCTCCCGGCCCAAGGCCACGGCCTTGTCCGGATTCTGAGCGAAGACGTCGGGATCGCTCAGGCGCCGGTCGATCTGAGCGACGGCCTCTGTGGCCCTCGCCAGGGCCGCCTCGGCCGCCTCGGCGCGGCGACGCGCATTGCCGGTCGGCGGCTTGCGGGCCGTCGGCGGGGGCGGAGGGGCAGGGGCGGGGGCCTCCTCCCGGACCTGGGTCGGCGCGCGGACGCGAGCCTTGGCCCGCTCGATCACATACCGGGAATAGTCTTCCAGATCGCCCTCGAAGGGGACGATCGTCCCGTCGGCGGCCAGCCAGAGACGGTCGGCGACCATCTCCATGAGGGAGCGGTCGTGGGTGATCAGGATCACGGCGCCGGCGAAGTCGTTCAGCGCCTCCAGCAGGGCCCGGCGGGAGTCGATGTCCAGGTGGTTGGTGGGCTCATCGAGGATCAGCAGGTGCGGCGCCTCGGCCGCCACCATGTTGAGCAGCAGCCGCGCCCGCTCGCCGCCGGACAGGTCGGCGACCGTGGTCTCCACCTTGTCGCGGTTGAAGCCGTACTGGGCGAGCCTTGAGCGCCGCGAGGCCTCCGACGCCTCGGGCATGGCGCGGCGGATGATGTCCAGCGGGGTGTCCGTGGGATCCATCGCCTCGATCTGGTGCTGGTGGAACCAGCCCACCCGCATGCGACGGTCGCGGTGCAGATGGCCGTGTTCGATGGCCAGGGCCTCGGCCACCATCTTGGCGAAGGTGGACTTGCCCGCGCCGTTGACGCCGAGCAGGCCGATGCGGTCGTCGACATCCAGCCGCAGATTGAGGTCGCGCAGGATCGGCGGCCCCCCATAACCGACACTGGCCCCCTCCAGCCTCACGAGAGGCGGGGCCAGGGGCCGCTCGGGCGAGGGCAGGGTGAAGGGGGCGACGCTCTCGCTGTCGATGGAGTCGATCACCGGCAGCTTGGCCAGGGCCTTCAGGCGCGACTGGGCCTGGGTCGCCTTGCTCGCCTTGGCCCGGAAGCGGTCGACGAAGGACTGCATGTGCGCCCGCTTGGCCTCGATCTTCGAGCGCATGGCCTCCTGCAGCCGCGCCTTTTCGGCCCGCTGGGTCTCGAAGGCGTCATAGCCGCCGGCATAGAGGGTGAGCTTGCCATCGGCGAGATGCAGGGTGTGGTCGATGGAATTGTTCAGCAGCTCGCGGTCGTGGCTGATTATCAGGGCGTTGTAGGGGTAGACCTTCAGGCGGGCTTCGAGCCAGAGCGCCCCTTCCAGGTCGAGATAGTTGGTGGGTTCGTCCAGCAGCAGCATGTCGGGTTCGGAGAACAGGGCCGCGGCCAGGGCCACGCGCATTCGCCAGCCGCCGGAGAATTCGGCCATCGGCCGTTCCAGGTCCTCGGTGGAGAATCCAAGGCCCGCTAGGATCTCGGCGGCCCGGGAGGGCGCGCGGTCGGCGTCGATCTCGATCAGGCGGGCATAGATCTCGCCCATCTGCTCCGGTTCGGCGGTCTCAAGGTCGGCCAGCAGGCCATGACGGACCTCGTCGGCGGCCAGCACGGTGTCGATCAGCGAGACCGGCGTCGCCGGATGCTCCTGGTCCACCGAGCCGAGGCGCGCGCCCTTGGGCAGGCTGATCTCGCCCGAGCCCAGAACCAGTTCGCCCTTGATCAGCTTGAACAGGGTCGGCTTGCCCACGCCATTGCGGCCCACCAGGCCAACCTTGGCGTTGCGCGGCAGGCTGACCGTGGCGCCGTCGAAGAACCGGCGGCCCCAGGCGTCGAAGACGAGTTCGTGAATTTGCAGCATGGGCGTCAGGGCACAACAATAAGAGGCAGGCAGAATTGCGCGCGGCCGCACGCACGCAGGCGGGCTGGCCGTCACAGGGGGAGGGGCCAGGAGTTACGAGATCCGCGCCGCCGCCGTCCCGACCGTGGCCGCGCTCATAGCAGACCTGACCTCGCCCGTCAGGGGGTATCGCCCCGCTGCGGCTTGGCGTGGGCCGGAGGGGAAGCTATACACGCGCGCCTCTGGGCGAAGCCCCGCCCCTAGACCCCATTCCTGAAGAAAAATCCCATGACCGAACGCACCTTCTCGATCCTTAAGCCGGACGCGACCGAGCGGAACCTGACCGGCAAGATCAATGCGGTGATCGAAGACGCCGGCCTGCGCATCGTCGCCCAGCGCCGCATCCGCATGACCGAGGCCCAGGCCAAGACCTTCTACGAAGTCCACAAGGAGCGCCCGTTCTATGGCGAGCTGGTCGGCCAGATGACCTCGGCCCCCGTGGTCGTCCAGGTTCTGGAAGGCGAAAACGCCGTGGCCAAGTATCGCGAGATCATGGGCGCGACGAACCCGGAACAGGCCGCCGAAGGCACCATCCGCAAGCTGTTCGCCAAGAATGTCGGCGAGAACTCGGTCCACGGCTCCGACAGCCAGGACAACGCCAAGCTGGAAATCGCCCAGTTCTTCACCGAAGACCAGATCGTCGGCTGATCGGCTCTTAGCCGGAAAATGGAAAGGGCCGCAGCGTCAACGCTGCGGCCCTTTTTCGTGGGCGAAGGCGGGGGTTCAGCCCGTCGCCAGCTCGCCGCAGATGAAGGCGTCCTCGCCGGCGGCCAGCAGGGCTTCGAGCACGCTCGGGGCCTCCTCGGCGCCGACGATCAGCACCATGCCGACGCCGCAGTTGAAGGTGCGGCGCATCTCCGACTCGGCTACGCCGCCGGCCTCCTGCAGCCAGGTGAAGACCGGCGGCAGGGTCCAGGCCTCCCAGTCGAAGCGGGGGACAAGGCCCTCGGCGATGGCCCGAGGCGGGTTTTCGGTCAGGCCGCCGCCGGTGATATGGGCCAGGCCCTTGATCTGGCCGGCCTTGATCAGCGGCGTCAGGCTGCGGGCATAGATGCGCGTCGGGATCATCAGCGCCTGAGCCAGGGTCTGGCCCTCGGCGAACGGCGCGGCCGCGTCCCAGGCCAGGCCCGAGCGCTCGACGATCTTGCGGATCAGCGAATAGCCGTTGGAGTGCGGACCTGACGAGGCCAGACCGATCAGCAGGTCGCCGGGCGCCTGGTCATCCATGCGCGGCAGCACACGGTTGCGATCCACCGCGCCGACCGAGAAGCCCGCGAGGTCATAGTCGTCGCCGGCATACATGCCCGGCATCTCGGCGGTCTCGCCGCCCACCAGCGCCGCGCCGGCCAGCTTGCAGCCCTCGGCGATGCCGGCCACCACTTGGGTGGCGACGGCCACGTCCAGCTTGCTGGTGGCCAGATAGTCCAGGAACATCAAGGGCTCGGCGCCCTGGGCCAGCAGGTCGTTGACGCACATGGCCACGAGGTCGATCCCGACCGTGTCGTGCAGGCCCGTGTCGATGGCGATCTTCAGCTTGGTGCCGACGCCGTCCGTGGTGGTGACCAGCAGAGGATCGTCATATCCGGCCGCCTTGAGGTCGAACAGGGCGCCAAATCCCCCTAGGGAAGCTTCGGCGCCGGGGCGGCGCGTGGCCTTGGCCAGGGGCTTGATGGCGTCCACAAGTGCGGCGCCGGCGTCGATGTCGACACCCGCCTGGGCGTAGGTCAGGCCGTTTGGCCGATCGGTCATTTCGTATGCCCTGGCCCCTTCGGGGGCGGAAAGAAATTGATGCGCCCATGCATCGGGCGCTTGCAGACTCGGTCGCGCGCGAGGCTATAGCTACCGGATGACGCCGATTACAACCACCGCCGAACTCGCGGCGTTCTGCGACAGACTGAAGGGCCAGCCCTTCGTCGCCGTGGACACCGAGTTCATGCGCGAGACCACCTACTGGCCCAAGCTCTGCCTGATCCAGGCCGCGACCCCCAGTGACGAAGCGGTCATCGACCCCATGGCCGAGGGCATGGACCTTGAGCCGTTCCTGGAAATCATGCGTGATGAGACCATTCTCAAGGTCTTCCACGCCGCCCGCCAGGACGTGGAGATCTTCAATAACCTGAAGGCCATGCCCAGGCCCCTGTTCGACACCCAGGTGGCCGGGATGGCTGCAGGTTTCGGCGAGCAGATCGCCTATGACGCCCTGGTCCGACAGATGCTGAAGATCGAGCTCGACAAGTCGAGCCGCTTCACCGACTGGGCCAGGCGACCTCTGGCGGAGTCGCAGCTGACCTATGCGCTGGCCGACGTGACCCACCTGGCCAAGCTCTATCCCATGCTGCGCGCGCGGCTGGAGAAGGAGGGCCGACTGGTCTGGGTGACCGACGAGATGCAGGCCCTGACCGATCCGGCTAATTACGACGTCGAGCCCGAGAACGCCTGGAAGCGGCTGAAGCCCCGCCGGCATACCTCCAAGTACCTGTCGGTCTACAAGGCCGTGGCCGCCTGGCGCGAGCGTACGGCCCAGAGCCGCGACCAGCCCCGCGGGCGTATCCTGAAGGATGACGCCATCGACGAGGTGGCGACCCAGGCCCCCACCGACGCCGCCGGCCTCGACCGCCTGCGCTCGGTGCCCAAGGGGTTTTCAGGCTCCAAGTTCGGCCCCGATCTGCTGGAGGCCATCCGTGAGGGGCTGAAGAACCCCGAGGCCAATGCGCCCCAGGTCGAGCGCGCCCGCAGCGCCAATTCGCCGGCCGCCGGCGCCGTGGTCGAACTGCTCAAGGTGCTGCTCAAGGCGCGCGCCGAGGACGCCGGGGTGGCCTCCAAGCTGATCGCCACCGTGTCCGATCTCGAGCAGATCGCCAATGATGACGAGGCCGAGACGCCGGCCCTGCAGGGTTGGCGCCGGGAAGCCTTCGGCGAGGACGCCCTGCGGGTGAAGCGCGGCGAACTGGCCCTGGTGCTCGACGGCGCCCGCGTGCGGGTCGTCGAGGTCCGCCGCGCGCCGCGCGCGTCCAGCTAGAGCGCGTCCAGTTCGAGCTTGAGTTTCAGGGCGGCGGCCAGGGTCGCCGCCCTTTTCTTTGTCTGCTCCCCCAGAAGCAAGTCCGACCAGCCGGCGGCCGCCGTCAGGCGCAGGACCGGCCCGTCGATCTCCAGCCGGGCTTCGGAGAGCAGCTGGCCGTTGCGGCCCGAGAGATCGGCGCCCAGGCGCAGGGCGGCCCCCAGGGCCCGGGCGCGGGCGCGCCGCTCTGCGCTCAGCACCCGCATGATTGTCGGGGATTCCGGAATGTTGCTGGAGGCGGAGTGGCGGGCGAAGGTCGCCAGCGCCAGGAAGCACCGTTCGGCATGGCTCATCCCGGCGATCGGCGCCCGCAGGACCTGGGCGAAGGCCAGTTCGGCGCGATGGTCTGGGTGCAGGCGTCCGCCCAGATCGGCCAGCCGACAGGCCGCGGCGATCAGCAGGGGATCGCGATCCTCGAAGACCGGCGGCAGGACCCGCAGGGCCGGCGTGACCCAGGCGTGCAGGGCGCTGGTGAGATCGCCCGCCGACAGACCACGCATGGCGCTCATGGCCACACAGCCCTCCAGCAGGGGATCTCTTCGGCGGACCGTCTCGTCCATGCCGTGCCACAGCAGGCCTTCGCGCAGGCCAAAGGCGGAGATCACAATCCGCTCCAGGCCCAGGCGCTCGATCAGCGACTCCAGCACCAGGGCGGCGTAGGGCAGGGTCTCGTAGCGCTTCTTGGAGAGCCCCTCGATCCGTTCCAGCGAGGTTCGCGATTGCCGGACCACGAAGCGGCTCAGATCGAGGGCTTCGGAGCGCGACATCTCGTACTGGTGGGCCACCCGCAGGGGGTAGTCCGTCATGATCATGTGCAACAGGCCGAGGTTGCGCCAGGCGCCGCCGACCGCATGGAATTCCGCGCTGCTGAGGCCGTCGGCGAGAGGGTCGAGGCTGGCGTCGATCAGCCGGCGGGCGTCATCCACCGCCAAGGGTCGCGGCGCGCCCAGGCCGAAGGGCCCAAGCGGCAGGGTCACCCCCGGCTCAGGCCCGTCCTGGCCCAGTCGGACCAGCTCCAGGCTGGAGCCACCGAGATCGCCTGCCAGGCCGCGGGCGCCGGGATGGCCCGCCAGCACGCCGGCGGCGGCGAAATAGGCCTCTTCTTCCCCAGACAGCACCCGCAGCGGCAAGCCGAGCTCATCACGCACGCGCTCGGCGAAGGCCGGGCCATCCTCGGCCTCGCGGACCGCGGCGGTGGCCACAGCCACCACCTCATGCGGCTCCCAGCCCTGCAGGATGACGCGGAACCGGCGTAGGGCGCTCAGGGCGATCTCGACGCCGTCGGGGGCCAAACGGCCGGTCTCGGCCATGTCGCGGCCGAGGCCCGCCAGGGCTTTTTCGTTGTAGACGGTCCAGATGGCGCGGCCTTCCAGCCGGTAGATCACCAGTCGGACGGAGTTGGAGCCAACATCGATGACCGCCGCCTGGCGGCTTTCAGGCCTAGCTTCGTGCGGCGACATGGTCGATCGCGCGCGGCATATCCTTCACACGTTGTCCCCGGCCTGACAGGCTTGGATTGGTCATGAAGTACTCGTGCGCGGAAAAGGCGCTGGGATGGTCCCAGTTGGGATCGCGGGTGTAGCGCCCCGAGGCGTCCAGCGTCCAGCTCTGGGCTTCGTCCTTGAGGTTGGCGACCATGATCTGCTGCAGCACCTGCTGGTGAACCGTTGGGTTCTCCACGGGCACGAGGCTTTCGACCCGGCGATCGAGATTGCGCGGCATCCAGTCGGCCGACGAGATGAACACCCGGGCCTTGCTCGACGGCATGGTCTGGCCATTGGCGAAGGCCACGATCCGCGAATGCTCCAGGAAGCGGCCGACGATGCTCTTGACCCGGATATTCTCCGACAGGCCGGGCACGCCGGGCCGTAGGCAGCAGATGCCGCGGATGACCAGGTCTATGGAGACGCCGTCCTGGCTGGCGGCGTAGAGGGCGTCGATGACCTCCGGATCGACCAGGGCGTTCATCTTGGCCCAGATGGCCGCCGGCTTGCCCGCCTTGGCGTTGGCCGCCTCCTGTCCGATCAGGTTGACCAGATCGTGCTTCATGGTCACCGGCGAGAAGGACAGCTTCTCCAGCTGGGTCGGCCGGGCGTAGCCGGTGATGAAGTTGAACACCCGCGAGGAGTCCCGCGCCAGGGCTGGATCGGTCGTGAACAGCGAGAGGTCGGTGTAGATGCGGGCGGTCACCGGGTGATAGTTGCCCGTGCCATAGTGGCAGTAGGTGCGGACCTGGTCCCCCTCGCGGCGGACCACGACCGAGAGCTTGGCGTGGGTCTTGTACTCCACGAAACCGAAGACCACGTGGACGCCGGCCCGTTCCAGGTCCCTGGCCCATTTCAGGTTGGCCTCTTCGTCGAACCGCGCCTTGATCTCGATGACCGCGGTGACGTTCTTGCCGTTCTCGGCCGCCTCGATCAGGGCCGCGACGATCGGGCTGTCCGATGAGGTCCGATAGAGGGTCTGCTTGATGGCCAGCACATGGGGGTCGCGGGCCGCCTGACGAACGAACTGCACCACCACATCGAAGCTCTCGAAGGGGTGGTGGACCAGGATGTCCTTTTCCCGGATCGCCGAGAAGCAGTCGCCCCCGTGGTCGAGGATGCGTTCGGGGAAGCGGGCGGTGAACGGCTTGAACTTCAGGTCCGGACGATCTGGCGGGATCAGCTGCGACAGCTCGTCCAGGCCCAGCAGGCCGTCGATCAGCAGGACATCGTCGGGCTGGGCGCTGAGATTTTCGCAGATGAAGCCGCGCAGGCTCTCGGGCATGGCCTGCTCGATCTCGACCCGGACCACCGAGCCCAGTCGCCGCTGCTTCAGGCGGGCCTCGAACTCACGGACCAGATCCTCGGCCTCTTCCTCGATCTCCACGTCGGAGTCGCGGATCAGGCGGAACACCCCGCTGGCCTCCACATCGCACCCGGGAAACAGGTGATCGACGAACAGGGCGACCATGCCCTCGAGCGAGATGGAGCGCCGCTGCGGCTTGGCCGGCTTGCGCCCGCCGCGGGGGGCTTCGAGTTGCCAGAACCGCGCCACCTGGGCGGGAATCGGCACCAGGGCGTTGAACTTGCGCCCATCGGAATCCCGGCGAAGCGTCAGGGCTAGGGAGAAGGCGAGGTTCGGAATGAACGGGAAGGGGTGAGCCGGGTCTATGGCCAGCGGGGTCAGGATCGGAAAGACCAGGCTCAGGAAGGCCTGCTCCAGGCTGGCGCGTTCGGCCGGGGTGACCTCGTCGGCCTCGACCAGACGCAGACCTTCGGCCGCCAGTTCGCGGCGCAGGTCGCGCCAGCGGTTCTGCTGGTCGGTCATCAGCATGGCGGCTTCGGCGTTGACCTTCTCCAGCTGCTCGGCGGCGGTGAGGCCATCCTGGCTGATGGAGCGCACCCGCTCGCGCACCTGAGCCTTCAGGCCCGCCACCCGCACCATGTAGAATTCGTCGAGATTGTTGGCCGAGATCGACAGGAACCGCAGCCGCTCCAGCAGCGGGTGGCGCGGGTTCTTGCTCTCCGAGAGCACACGCTCATTGAAGGCCAGCCAGGAGATTTCTCGGTTGAAGAACCGGTCGCGCGAGGCGGCCATGTCAGCGTCCCAGGTCAGGTCCTTCCCCACCTGGGGTTCGCCTTTGGGCGGCTGGGACGCGACATAGGACATGGAGACCTCTCGAATATGGAACGTGCGAGCCTCGCCGATCCCGGCTGGAGGGTCACTCGAAAAGGTCAAGATTTTCGGTGTCGGTTTCAAGAACCTGCCGCGCCAGGACCCGGGAGACGGGCCGGTGGCTTTCCCCCGACGCAGCGTCCAGGCGGCGGACGACATCCCAGGCCGCCGGCGCCGAACGCTCGATCCGCCGCAGGATGTAGGGGATGACGTCGTCATGCGGGGTGATGTTGCAGCGGGCGAACTGCCGCCGCAGGATCGTCTCAAGCACCTCATCGTCCGGCGCTTCGATCTCGGCCACCTGGATGGCGTTGAGGCGCGAGCGGAGGTCGGCAAGCGGCGCGGGCCAGCTTGCCGGCGCGGTACGGGCGGTCACCAGCAGGCCTGCGCCGTCTCGGGCGGCCATGTTGATCCTGTGAAACAGGAATTCGGCGTCGAAGCCGCGGTCGACATCCTCGATGAGCACCGGCGTCCCCTCCGACAGATCGCCGCCGTCCGGGTCCAGCCGGGTCGCGCCGACATCCTCGGCCCAGAGGCTGGCCAGATGGGTCTTTCCGACCCCCTCGGGACCCACCAGCGCCAGGGCGCCCCCGTGCCAGTGGGGCCAGGCGGCCAGGGCGGCGCGCGCCGCGGCGTTGGAGGGGCCGGCGGCCAGGGCGTCCCGGTGGTAGGACGGCGGGCGTCGAAGCTTCAGCCGAAGCTGACGGGCCATGGTCCATGTCCTAGAGCACGCATTTCACGACTGAATCTATCAGGGCCGACCCTGCGGGTCGATGCGCCGGGGCGCCGCGACTGGGGATGAACGCCACCGGCCTGTGCAGAGGCGGCGGAACGGGGAAGGGGCCGCGGGCGCTTAGAGGTCCTGCGCCATCGGGGCGCCTATGAGGGAGTTCATCATGTCAGAGCATGTCTACAGGGTCGTCGAGCTGGTCGGGTCGTCCAAGGACAGCATTGATGATGCGATCCGCAACGCGATTTCCGAAGCCAGCAAGTCCCTGCGCGAGATGCGCTGGTACGAGGTCACCGCCACCCGTGGCGAGATCATGGACGGGCAGGTCGGCCACTTCCAGGTCTATCTGAAGGTGGGCTTCACCATGGAAGACTCCCGCGACTAGGTTTCGCGGATATCTGGTCAGCCGCGGGGGCCGAGGGCCTCGCGGCTGGTCATCCGCACCCAGCCCTCGGGACGCAGAAGCTCGATCGGCGAGAAGCGGGCCTTGTAGTCCATCTTGTCGCTGCCCCGCACCCAATAGCCCAGATAGACGCAAGCCAGGCCTATGAGCCCGGCCTGGACGACATGGTCGAGGATCATGAACGAGCCCAGGCTGCGGCGGGTCTGGGCCGGGTCGTAGAAGCTGTAGACCATCGACAGGCCGTCCGACATCAGGTCGATCAGGGCGCAGGCGATCAGGTCGCCGGGACCGCCGTCGTCGGACTGGATGCGATACTCCACCAGATGGGTGCGGACGGCGGTGTCTTCGACCATGGCCACATAGTCGGGCCAGCTCATCTCGGCCATGCCGCCTTCGGCGTGTCGGGTCGTCAGATAGCGCCGTAGGAGATCAAACTGCTCCATGGTCGCCTCGGCCTCCACGACTGAGCGGACGATGTCGTCGTTGCGCGCCAGGATGCGCCGCTCCGAGCGCGAGAACACATAGTCTTCGACGGGTAGACGGGCCGATACGCAGGCGACGCAAGCCTCGCAGGCGGGACGATAGGCGATGTTCTGAGAGCGCCGGCAGCCGATCCCGGCGAGTGAGACCTAGACACCCCGTCAGGCGGCCGAGGGGAGGTGCGCGACCACCGTTCGGTCGACGCGACCGCGGCGGGGCGGGCCAGGCGACGGCGCGGTCAGGCGTCACCGCAGCCGGCCCCCCGCCGACCCC
>CALEOQ010000164.1 GCA_937910255.1 uncultured Caulobacteraceae bacterium
GAGGGCGCGGGGACCGGCGGAGCGGGGGATCTAGACTCGTGCTGTGCCGGAGCCACGTCAGATGTTCGTGGAGGGCGTGCCGGCATGTGCGCGTCAGGCGCTCCAGGCGTACATGGGAGGGCAGTGGAGGCCCCGCGCTGCGGGTGCATATAGGAAGTAAGGTGCAGTCGATCTGAACGGGCCTGGGCTGAACGGGGAAACGGCGTTTGGAAGCAATTGGCGACAGGCTGTTCGCGATCGTCTCGCATACTCGGGACAAGATCGTGATGGGGCCCATGAGCGAGCCGGCCGAGGCCCGGCTTCGGGCCGGCGTCACCCGGTATTTCATGGCCGTCGCCTGGATCTCGGCGGATGCCGAGCTGGCGCGCCGCAAGTTGCGAGGCGACAAGCCGAAGGCATTCATGCGCGCCTGCCTCCAAAAGATGCACCAGGAAGTTCGGCGCGTGCAGATCGCAATCGAGCCATCCTGCACGGATGATGAGATTTGGCGGATGCTCTTTGACGATGCCGACCTCTACAGCCAAGCCTTGCGCGAGGCCGTGACCCAGCAGCCCGACGACGTATTGCTCGCCGCCGGCTTGCGCTGGTTTGGCGAGCGCTCGCTCTTCAATTTCGCCTCCGCCGAGGCTTACAACGAGAGCATCGCGGTCCTAACCGTCGGGGCCGTGATCCCTCCCCAGATCGTCGGCGTCTTCGAGATGATGCGCGTCGACGGGACCGACCGGACAGGCTCTGACCTGGGCGCGTGAGACCGCCAATCGGCGGCGGGCCTCGAGACAAGATCGCCCAACTCGAAGCCCTTAGGGCCGAGCTTCAGCGCATGGTAGCCGCTGGCTGCAGTGGCTTCGCTGGGGACTGCCGGTGATTGAGACCTTGGCCGACCACAGCCTCTGCGCTCACGACCATCAGTCGCAACCCCGCCTGCCGCCGACCTGACTCGTGTCCAATCGCGCGCATCGTCACGCGGTGGCGGTTTCCGGTTGGGCCTGGTCTCCAACTACGGTTCCGAATCAACAGCCCACAGAACTCGGGCGTTTGCCCCAAAGTCGCCCCTTCTCGCGCCGAAACCAGACTGCTTTCCGGGGGGGAATGCGCGCGCTTGCCTGTTTGATTCAGGTGGCTGACGCACGCACTTAAGTTCGCGTAATCGGCGCGTAGCTTTGCTATAAAAAAGAACTAATTGCACCTTTTTTGCAAATAATGCCCTTGACCTCGCGCTGTCAGCGACTCACGGTTGTGACGTCCGGTAGAGGCGGACGGACGCGATCAGGGGTCAGCTGCGATGAAAAACGTCGGTTCAAGCCTAGTTCGGGGGCGTGCATCGACCGCCCTGGCCCTCGTCGCCGGCGCCGCGGTCCTTTTCGCGGTTAGCCCGGCTTGGGCCGCCGGCGCCGGAACGGCCATGCCTTGGGAAGGCCCTCTGGACACGATCATGCAGTCCTTGTCCGGGCCCGTCGCCAAGGCGGTCGGCATCATCGCCATCGTCCTGACGGGGCTGGGCTTTGCCTTTGCGGAAGGCGGATCGGCCATGCGCAAGGGCATCGGCATCGTCTTCGGTCTGGCGATCGCCTTTACCGCCACGACCTTCATCTCGACCTTCTTCAACATGACCGCCGGGGCGGCATTCTGAGATGGCCCGGTCCGACGTCGAAGGCTTCGAAATCGCCTTTCACAGCTCGCTGTCCGAGCCGGTGACCATCGCCGGCGTGCCCCGGATGATCGCGGTGCTGAACGGCACGCTGACCGCCGTCCTGGCGCTCGGCCTTCAGGTTCCGCTGATCGGCATCCCCGTCGGCTTGGCTATCCACGGCGCCTGCTACTGGCTCAACAAGCGCGACCCCTACTTCTTCGACGCGCTCGGCCGCCACATTCGCCAAAAACCCTACCTGGACGCCTGACGTGCGCGCTCGGCTTCACCCCTCCCTCTTCCCGGTCTCATAGAGGTCCGCCGTGCTGTATCTGCGTGAGTACCGGCCCAAGGCTGACCGCCTGTTCGACCACCTCCCCTGGGTGGCGCTCATCGGGCCGGGCCTGGTGCTCAACAAGGACGGCAGCTTCCAGAAGACCTTGGCCTTCCGAGGCCCCGACCTGGCCAGCGCTACAGACGCCGGCTTGGTGGCCACCCGCGCCCAGCTCAACAATGCACTGCGTCGCCTGGGCTCCCGCTGGTGCCTGCACATCGAGGCGGTGCGGGCGCCGTCTCAGACCTACCCGGCGAGCCATTTCCCCGATCCCGTGTCGGACCTTGTCGATGAAGAGCGGCGGGAGGGTTTCGAGGCGCAGGAGCGCCACTTCGAGAGCCGCTACTTCCTGACCTTCACCTACCTGCCGCCGGAAGAGGCCATCTCCACGGCCGAGAGCCTGTTGCTGGAGAACGCGCCGTCCGGCCGGGGCGCCGAGGGCATGTACCGCGCGGCCCTGAGCGACTTCCTGGGCACGGTGCATCAGATCGCCGACATCCTGACCGCGATCATGCCCGAGGTCAGCGAGCTGACCGACGATGAGACCCTGACCTATCTGCACAGCTGCATCTCGACGAAGCGGCACCCGGTCGCCACGCCTGAGACGCCGGCCTATCTCGACGCCTTCCTCACCGATGACGACTTCCAGGGCGGTCTGCTGCCCCGGCTCGGCGGGCAGTACCTTCGCACCATCTCGGTGAGGGCCTATCCGACCACCTCGTGCCCTGGCCTGCTCGACCGCCTGAACGAGCTGGGCATCAGCTATCGCTGGGTCTGCCGCTATCTGCCGCTCGACAAGGAAGACGCGCGCAAGGCGGTGACCACGGTGCGCAAGCGCTGGTTCGCCAAGCGCAAGGGCGTGATGGCGCTTCTGAAGGAGGCCATCACGCGCGAGCCCTCACTGCTGGAGGATCCGGACGCGGCGGCCAAGTCGGTCGATGCCGATGCGGCCTTGGCGATCCTCGGCGGCGACTATGCCTCGATCGGCTACTTCACGCCCACGGTCACCTTGATGGACGCTGACCCCGACCGGCTCGCCAACCGCGTCCGCGAGGTTGAGGGCGCCATCAACCGGGCGGGCTTTGTCTGCAAGGTCGAAGACGTCAACGCGGTCGAGGCGTGGATCGGCAGCCTACCTGGCCAGGCCTATGCCGATCTACGGCGACCTTTGGTGTCGTCGCTGAACCTTTGCGACATGATGCCGATGTCGGCCATCTGGCCCGGCCCGACGATCAACGCCCACCTGTCGGCCGAGTGCCAAAAGCGCGGCTATCCCGGGCTTCAGCCGGCGCTGCTGGTCACCCGCACGGCCGGAACCACGCCCTTCCGCTTTGATCTGCACCAGGGCGATGTCGGCCACACGATGATCGTCGGGCCGACCGGCTCCGGCAAATCCGTGTTGCTCAACACCCTGGCCATGCAGTGGCTGCGCTACCCCGAAGCTCAGGTGTTCTACTTTGACAAGGGCGCCAGCTCGCGGGCTTCGACCCTGCTGGTCGGCGGCCAATTCTACGTGCTCGGCGGCGACCAGAGCGAACTGGCCTTCCAGCCGCTGGCGGCGATCGACACGCCCGACGATCGGGCCTGGGCGCAGGAATGGGTGCAGGACATCGTCGCGGCCGAAGGCGTGCCGATCGCCCCGCCGGTGAAGGAGGAGATCTGGAGCGGGCTGCGCAATCTCGCCGAAGGGCCTCGCGATCAGCGAACCCTCACCCTTCTGGCCGCGACCATCCAGGATCAGGCGGTCAAGTCGGCGCTCGCGCCCTACACGCTGAGCGGCCCCTATGGCCATCTGCTCGATGCCAATCAGAACGCTCTCAAGCCAGCGGCCTGGCAGACCTTCGAGATGGCCGAACTGATGGCCAGCAAGTCGAGATCGGAAGAGCACACGTCTGAACTCCAGTCACGTCGTAATCTCGTATGCCGTCTTCTGCTTGAAAAAAAAAAAAACCACAACACACACCCAATCCACCCACTAACACCCGACCTCTCAGCTAACACACACCCGACGTAACGTACTCATCCA
>CALEOQ010000165.1 GCA_937910255.1 uncultured Caulobacteraceae bacterium
GAGGCGTAAACTTTGATGCTGTTGTCCGCCTTCCAGACGGATGACGTGAACAACCAGTCGCCGTTACTCAGCACCGTCGGCTTGTTGAGCATGATGCCGTCGCCCAGTCGTCGCGGGGCGGACCACTGTGGGTTATCAGCATCCGGATCATTGGTGACGATCGTCCAGATTCCGTAACGACCGTCCTGCTGTCCGAAGCTCTGTCCCCAGATCACCCACAGCCGTCCTAGTGGGTCGATCCAGAGTGTGGCCGACATGGCCCGCACGCTCGACCACCTCAGCGGGGGGCGCATGTACCTGGCGGTGGGAGCCGGCTGGTTCGAGAAGGACTACGAGGAATACGGCTACGAGTTCGGCACCGTGGCCGGACGGCTGAAGCGCCTGGCGGCCAATCTGGAGCGGATGGGGCTGAAGGCCGCCACCGTCACCGCCAACGCCACCGAATGGAAGGCGCCCGACCTGTTCGACGCCGTCCTGCTGGACGCGCCCTGCTCGGCCACCGGCACCTTCCGCCGCCATCCCGACGTCCTTTGGGCCGCCCGGCCCGCCGACATCGCCAGCCTGGCCGAAACCCAGGCCCGCCTGCTGGACGCCACCGCCCCGCGGGTCGCCGCCCACGGCCGGCTGATCTATTGCGTCTGCAGCCTGGAGCCCGAGGAGGGCGAGGGCCAGACCGCAGGCTTCCTGGCCCGCCACCCCGAATTCGTCCTGGAGCCGATCGCGCCGGGCGAGGGCGGCGCGCCTGCCGACAGCCTGCGGCCCGATGGGACCCTGCGCGTCCTGCCCTTCCATAGCCCGGGCGGTACCGACGGCTTCTATATCGCCCGCTTCCTGCGCCAGGGCTGATCGGCGCCTGGTTCGCCGGCCCGGGGTCCTTGTGGCCCGCGGGCGGCTTGGGTTAAGTCCAGACGATGAGCCGAAAGACCATCATCGCCCCGTCCCTGCTGGCCGCCGACTTCGCCCGCCTGGGCGAGGAGGCCCGCGCCGTCGCCGCCGCCGGCGCCGACTGGCTGCACCTGGACGTCATGGACGGCCATTTCGTGCCCAACCTGACCATCGGGCCGGACGTGATCGCCGCCCTGCGGCCGCACACCGACATTCCCTTCGATGTCCATCTGATGATCGCGCCCGCCGATCCGTTCCTCGAGGCCTTCCGCAAGGCCGGCGCCGACATCATCAGCGTCCATCCCGAGGCGGGCCCCCACCTGTCGCGCACCCTGCAGCGCATACGGGAGCTGGGCGCCAAGGCCGGCGTCGTCTTCAACCCCTCGACCCCGCCCGAGGCGGTGGAATCGGTTCTCGACCAGGTGGACCTGATGCTGGTCATGTCGGTGAACCCCGGCTTTGGCGGTCAGAGTTTCATGACCTCGCAGCTCAAGAAGATCGAGCGGCTGGCCAAGATGATCGAGTCCACCGGCCGCGACATCATCCTGGAGGTGGACGGCGGCGTGACCCGCGACACCGCCCGTCTCTGCCGCGACGCCGGCGCCACCGCGCTGGTGGCCGGCACGGCGGTCTTCAAGGGCGGCCCGGGCGTCTACGCCGACAACATCACCGCCCTTCGGGGCGGGTGAGCGGGGCGCCCGTGGCCGGACAGCCCCCACCGGCGCCGGCGTCCAGGCGCCTGCCGGGCCAGGTGGCCGCCCTGGCCCTGATCGTCGGCCTGCGCCGCCAC
>CALEOQ010000166.1 GCA_937910255.1 uncultured Caulobacteraceae bacterium
GTTATTTTTCGTGCTAATTCTGGCAAACCATCTTTTTTTGTTAACGTACCAATCACAGCTTTTATGGGGGCCATGCTGGGGTGGAGTTTCAATACAGTGCGATTATTATCTGTATCATCCCCGCTCCTACACCCCTTCGCCCGATCGCCGGGACGACCGCGCCAGCACCACCACCTATCGGCCGCCGCGGCCGCGCTTTGACGCCACCAGCTTCAATCAGCGCGCGCCTCGTCCTGATCGCGACGGCGCCCGCGCCGAGGCCCCGCCCGCGGCGGATCAGCCCCGCGAGGACCGCTCCACTCCCCGGGGTGAGCGTTCGACGCCTTCGGGCGGCGATACGGTTCGCTATTCGGCCCTGACGCCGCGTCCTGCGCCGCCCCGTGACGGCGCCCGTGGGGCCGGCCGTCCGGTGGCCCCCGGCGCCCCGCCGGCCACCCCTGAAGTCCAGCGCGCCGCCCGTCAGGCGCCGCGTCCCGGCGCGGCCAATCTCGACCGGCGTCCGGAAGAAGAAGACGATCGTCGCGGCAAGCCCCCGGCGCCCGGCAAGGCCATCAGCCGCGGCAAGGGCGCGCCACAGCGCCGCGAAGGCCGCCTGACCATCCAGGCCCTGGCGGCCGGCGATGAGGGCGCGGTCGAGCGCATGCGGTCCCTGGCCTCGGTTCGCCGGGCCCGCGAGCGCGAGCGTGAAAAGCGCAAGGGCGGCGGCCAGGAAGCGGCCCGCGTCGCCCGCGAAGTCATCATCCCCGACGTCATCACGGTGGGCGAGCTCGCCAACCGCATGACCACCCGTGGGGTCGAGGTCATCAAGTTCCTGATGCGTCAGGGCGTGATGATGAAGATCAACGACGTCATCGATTCCGACACCGCCGAGCTGGTGGCCACCGAGTTCGGCCACACCGTCAAGCGCGTCTCGGAGTCCGACGTCGAGACCGGCTTCCTGTCCACCGACAGCGACGACGCCGATGCGCCCCTGCGCTCGCCGGTCGTGGCGGTCATGGGCCACGTCGACCACGGCAAGACCTCGCTGCTGGACGCCCTGCGTTCGGCCGATGTCGCCTCGGGCGAGCATGGCGGCATCACCCAGCATATCGGCGCCTATCAGGTGCGGCTGGAGGACGGCAACCGGGTGACCTTCCTGGACACCCCTGGCCACGCCGCCTTCTCGGCCATGCGGGCCCGCGGGGCCAATGTCACCGACATCGTCATCCTGGTGGTGGCCGCCGACGACGGCGTCATGCCCCAGACGATCGAGGCCATCCAGCACGCCAAGGCGTCCGGCGCCCCGATCATCGTGGCGATCAACAAGATCGACAAACCCGACGCCGATCCGACCCGGGTGATCAACGAGCTGCTGCAGCATGAGATCGTCGTCGAACGCCTGGGCGGCGAAACCCAGGTGGTCGAGGTTTCGGCCCTGGAAAAGCTCGGCCTGGACGACCTCCTGGAAGCCATCCTGATCCAGGCCGAGGTCATGGAGCTGCGGGCCGATCCGGACCGCACCGCCGAGGGCGTGGTCATCGAGGCCAAGCTCGATCGCGGCCGCGGCGCGGTGTCCACCGTGCTGGTCAAGCGCGGCAGCCTGAAGCGCGGCGACATCGTCGTGGCCGGCGCCAACTGGGGCCGGGTCCGCGCCCTGTTCAACGAGCGCGACGAGCAGCTGGATGCGGCGGGTCCCTCCACGCCGGTCGAGGTTCTTGGCCTCGACGGCACGCCCGAGCCGGGCGAACCCCTGGCCGTGGTGGAGAACGAGGCCCGCGCCCGGGAGATCACCGAATATCGTCAGCGGGTGAAGCGCGAGAAGTCCGGCTCGCCGGTGGCGGGCGCCTCGCTCGCCGACATGATGGCCAAGCTCGCCGACAAGAAGGTCTCCGAGCTGCCGGTCATCGTGAAGGCCGACGTGCAGGGTTCGGCCGAGGCCATTGTCGGCTCGCTCGACAAGATCTCCACCGACGAGGTGCGCGCGCGCATCATCCTGTCGGGGGCCGGCGCGATCAGCGAAAGCGACGTCATGCTGGCCAAGGGGGCCGGTTCGCCGATCCTCGGCTTCAACGTCCGGGCCTCCAAGCAGGCGCGAGACCTGGCCGAGCGTGAGGGCGTGGAGATCCGCTACTATGCGATCATCTACGACCTGATCGACGACATCAAAGGCGTGCTCTCGGGCATGCTGGCGCCGATCCAGCGGGAAACCTTCCTGGGCAACGCCGAGGTCCTCCAGGCCTTCGACATCTCCAAGGTCGGCCGCGTGGCCGGTTGCCGGGTCACCGAGGGCGTGGTCCGCAAGGGCGCCCGCGTCCGGATCATCCGCGACGACGTGGTGGTCCTGGAGCTGGGCGTCCTGCAGACGCTCAAGCGCTTCAAGGACGAGGTCAACGAGGTCCCCAACGGCCAGGAATGCGGCATGGCGTTCCAGGGCTTCCAGGACATCAAGGCCGGGGACACCATCGAGTGCTTCAACCTCGAAGAGGTCAAACGCTACCTCTAGGTATCGTCTGACGTCAGACCAGAATGGGCCGGCGGCGATCTCGTCTCCGGCCCTTTTTCGTGGGCCGCGTCGGTCCTCAGTTCTCCTCGGCCACCGCCCGACGCAGGGCCGCCATCAGGGCCTGCAGGTCGCGGGGCTCCAGGCGCGCGGCGGCGGCCAGAAACGCCTCCACCTCCTGCGGCAGGACGTCGCCCTCGACCTCCACCGCCGGCAGGCGAAGGCGGCGCGCGCCCTCCATCCCCAGCTTCTCGCGCAGGCTCTCAATGGCGCGCAGGCTCGTATCGACCTCGAAGGCGAAGGCCAGGCTGGCGCCGAAGGGCAGGGTCTGGCCCAGCTTGTCGATCACCAGACCGGAGCGCAGAAGGATCGTCTCCGCCAGCCCCTCGGCCAGGCCGACCAGCCGCGAGATGCCCCGCTCGCAGGCCTCCTCCAGCAAGGCCAGGCGCAGCTCGCCCGGCGTGATGCGACCCAACTGGCTCAGGCTTGGCGGCCCCAGCAGGAGACGGCTGAGCTCCCAGGCGCCCTCCGGACCCGTCAGGCGCGTCCCGGGCGCCAGATGGGCGGCCGGACCGCCCAGCAGGCTCCAGTCGGCGGTCGGCCGGATGCGGCAGCTGGAGGCCAGCTCACCGCCGGCCTCCAGCACCAGGAAATAGATCGCCTGGTCATCGTCGCCGGGATCGGATTCGCCGCCGTCGGCGTCCCGCTGAAGGGGCCAGCCGAGCCGGTCAATGAACATCGCCGCCCGCTGCGCATGCATCAGGGCCAGTTCCCGCCGATAGAGACGGCGATTGTCGGCGGTGACGACGTGGATCATCCGTCCTCGCCCGCCCCGGGGCCGCAGCGGCCGGGCATGGTGTTTCGAAATCTCCCCACGGAGAGATCGTTAAGGTTGCAGGGCTCGCCTGTCCAGAGTGTCTGCGGGGGCCTCAGGCTCCGGGCAGCGCGGCCTTGAGCTCCGCCACCCACAGCCGCGCATTGCCGTCGGACGGCGCCCGCCAGTCGCCCCGGGGCGAGAGATTGCCGCCGGACACCACCTTGGGCCCATTGGGCATGGCCGAGCGCTTGAACTGGCTGAAGCCGAAGAACCGCTGCAGGAACACCTCCAGCCAGCGGGCGACCGTCTCCAGCTCGTACTGATTGCGAGCCTCGGGCGGGAAGTGCGGCGGCCAGGCGCCGGCGGTCGCGTCCCGCCAGGCGTGCCAGGCCAGGAAGGCCACCTTGGACGGCCGCAAGCCAAAGCGGGTGATGTAATAGAGGTGGAAGTCCTGCAGTTCGTAGGGGCCGACGATGGCCTGGGTCGACTGGATGGCGCCCTGCGCATCGGCCGGCACCAGCTCCGGCGAGATCTCGGTGTCGAGCACCGACAGCAGGATCTGGTTGGTGGCCGCCTCGAACTGCCCGTGGGCGGCGACCCAGCGGATCAGGTGCTGGATCAGCGTCTTGGCCACCGAGCCGTTGACATTGTAGTGGCTCATCTGGTCGCCGACGCCATAGGTGCACCAGCCGAGCGCCAGCTCCGACAGGTCGCCGGTGCCGAGCACGATGGCCCCACGCTGATTGGCCGCCCGGAACAGATAGTCGGTGCGCAGGCCCGCCTGCACATTCTCGAAGGTCACGTCATAGACCGGCTCGCCGCCGGCGAAGGGGTGGTTCAGGTCGGCCAGCATCTGGCGGGCGGCCGGACGGATGTCGATCTCCTCGGCCTTGGCGCCGATGGCCCGCATCAGGGCCCAGGCGTTGGACTTGGTGGAGTCCGAGGTGGCGAAGCCCGGCAGGGTGAAGGCCAGAATATTGGCCCGCGGCAGGCCAAGCTGGTCGCAGGCCTTGGCCGCCACGATCAGGGCGTGGGTTGAGTCCAGGCCGCCGGAGACGCCGATGACGATCTTCTCGGTGCGGCTGGCCTTCAGGCGCTGGGCCAGACCCTCCACCTGGATGTTGAAGGCCTCATAGCAGTCCTCGTCCAGGCGCACCGGATCGTCGGGCACGAAGGGGAAACGGTCCAGGCGACGCATCAGGCCGCGGTCGGCGAAGCCCGGCTGGTGGGAAAAACCGATGCGGCGAAACCCGTATTCCGGATGGCCCTCGCTGACGGCGGCGTCGTTGAAGGTCGGCGTGCGCATCCGCTCCAGCCGCAGGCGCTCGACGTCCACATCGGCCAGCGTCAGGCCGCCATCGGTAGGGAAGCGTTCGCTCTGGGCCAGCAGCGCGCCCAGCTCATAGATGTCGCCCTGGCCGTCCCAGGCGAGGTCGGTGGTGCTCTCCCCCGGCCCGGCCGCGGAATAGAGGTAAGCCGCCTGGCAGCGCACCGACTGGGACGCGCACAGCATGGCCCGGTCGCGGGCCTTGCCCACCACCACATTGGAGGCCGACAGATTGGCCAGGATCAGAGCGCCGGCCAGGGCGCCGCGGGTGGACGGCGGATTGGCCGCCCAGAAGTCCTCGCAGACCTCCAGATGGAAGACGAAGTCGGCCAGGTCCTCGGCCGCGAAGACGAGATCGACGCCGAACGGGACGGTCTGGCCCGCCAGGGTCACCTCCAGGTCGGTGAGGCCGGCGCCCGGCGCAAACCAGCGCTTCTCGTAATATTCCCGGTAGTTGGGCAGGAAGGACTTGGGCACGACCCCCAGGATCTCCCCGCGGGAAATGGCCAGGGCGCAGTTGTAAAGCCGACCGTTGCGCCGCACCGGGGCGCCGATGGCCAGGACGGGGCTCAAGGTCTCGCTGGCCGTGCAGATCTCCGCCAAGGCCGCCTCGACGGCGTCCAGCAGGGCGTCCTGCAGGTGCAGGTCGTCGATGGCGTAGGCTGACACACACAGCTCGGGAAAGATGATCAGGTCGGCGCCGGCCTCGTGGCCCTTGCGCGCCTGCGCCAGGATCGCCTGGGCGTTGGCGGCCGGATCGCCCACCGCGACCCTGGGCGTGGCCACCCCACAGCGGACAAACCCCTGGGCCTGACTGGAATAGAACCGATGCGCCATGCCGCTCCTCGAACCCTAAAGCGCTTCCTGATTGCCACAGATGTGGTCCCGGGGCGAGTTTGCCCAAGCTTCGCCGGATACGAAGCCCGTGCGGGGCGTTGCATGATCCCCGAAAAGGACGCGCCGTGACCCCAGATCCCTATCTGCTCTTCCTGTTCGGGCTGGGGGCCGTGATCCTGCTGGTGGCCTGGCTGCCGCTGGGCCTAAAGCGCCTGCCCCTCAGCCTGGCCATTGTCTGCGTCGCCATCGGCGTGGCGGTGTTCAGCCTCGGCGGCCTGAACTTCAATCCCGACCCGCGAACCTATGACACCCTGACCGAGCGGCTGACCGAACTGGTGGTTATCATCGCCCTGATGGGGGCCGGCGTGAAGATCGACCGGCGCATGGGCTGGCGCAGCTGGGGCTCGGCCTGGCGGCTGCTGGGCATCGCCATGCCGCTGACCATCCTGGCCATCGCCATCCTCGGCGTGCAGGCGCTCGGCCTGTCGCTGGCCATGTCGGTGCTGCTGGCCGCGGCCCTGGCGCCCACCGACCCGGTGCTGGCCGCCGACGTCCAGGTGGGGCCGCCGGGGTCGGGGGAGGAGACCGAGGTGCGCTTCGCCCTGACCTCGGAGGCCGGCTTCAATGACGGCCTGGCCTTCCCCTTCGTCCACCTGGCCCTGGTCTTCGCCGCGGTGGCCGCCAGCGCCGGCGATACCATGGCCTGGCCCAGCCCGCAGGACTGGCTGCACTGGGCGGCCATGGACGTGGTCTGGCGGATCGGCGCGGGCCTGGTCATGGGCTGGCTGCTGGGCCGGGCCATGGGCTGGATCGCCTTCGACATTCCCCATGTGCGCCTGTCGGCCACCGGGGACGGCCTCGTGGCCCTGGGCGCCACCTTCGTGGTCTATACGGCGACGGAGTTCGTCAACGGCTACGGCTTCCTGGCCGTGTTCATCGCCGCCCTGACCCTGCGCTCGCGGGAGCGCAACCACGCCTATCACCGCGCCCTGCACGACTTCGCCGAGCAGGTGGAGCGGCTGCTGATCATGCTGGTCCTGGTGCTGTTCGGCGGCGCCCTGGCCGCGGGCCTGCTGTCCAGCCTGACCTGGACCGACCTGGCCGCCTGCGCCGTCATCCTGCTGGTCATCCGGCCGCTGGCGGGCTGGATCTCCATGTGGGGTTCGAACCTCACCCGCCGCGAGCAATGGCTCTCGGCCATACTGGGCGTCCGCGGCATCGGCTCGTTCTTCTACATCGCCTACGGCATCAACCACGGGGACTTCGGCTCCTCCGAGCGCCTGTGGGCGATCACCGGCGCCGTGGTCCTGATGTCCGTCATCCTCCACGGCGTCGCCGCCACCCCCCTGATGGCCTGGATCGAACGCCCCGACAAAGGCGACCGGGGGGAAGGCGAGGAGGATGTGGTGAAGTGAGGGGTGGGGTGTCCCACTTTTGATTGCCTGCCGTTTGCGGAGGCGTTCAACTGAGCCGGCACGGAGTTGTCGTTAACCGACGCGAGCCCTAGCGTTTGGTGCTCGGCCGAAGTCTGCCGGGGTAAAAACCATGGCTAGTTTCCAAATGCGTCGAAGCGATCATACTAAAGCATCTGTCTTATTAGCGGGTCCGTAGATGCACGCCGACATTCAAAACGTCTTTACGCCAGCGTTAGCGATTTCCAGCGCGGACAGATTCGCCGGGCGCCAGGAACAATTGGATCACATTAGTCAAGCCCTTCAATCCGATGGAACCCAGATCGTAATCTATGGAAATAGGGGAGTTGGAAAATCGTCCCTGGCGCGTCAGCTAGAAGGTTTGGCCCGCGGGGATATGACGGTCATCGATCGCTTGCGAATGCCGCCTCACGTCACCCCGGATTTTCTGGTGATCAGTATTGAATGCGATGACACGATCGACAGCATTCAGACCTTAATCCTACGCCTTCTCACCGACGACGCAGCGCTTGCGCCATGGATTCCCTTCCGCGTCGAAAAGACCAGTGCTGGATCCGAGGTCGGCGGCAGCCTGAACGTCAAAATCTTTTCGGCAAGTGCCAAGCTATCTGATGGCACTTCGGCCGAACGCCCCCAAATTGAGCAAGACTTATATTCTGTATTTGGAAACGCAATATCTCATATACTGGAGAGCGGCGTCGTAGGAGGGGTTCTATTTATCATTGATGAAGTCGATAGAATAAAGAATAGAGATGATCTGGCTTCGATCATAAGATCGCGCGGCGCCGATCCACGCGTTAAATTTTGTTTAGTTGGGGTTGGCACTACGCCTCAAGAACTCATACTGAAACACGAGTCTATTGTTCGCCAGCTATCGGATGGCTGCGTTGAAATGCCCCCGATGTCTAAAAGTGAATTAAGAGAAATCTTCGTGCGTGCTCATGAGGTTCTGCGGGATGATGGAATAGTTTTCTCCCCAGAAGCGCAAGAGTGGATAATTTCTATAGCTAGGGGCCACCCCTTCTACGTTCACTTGCTCGGAAAGCATTCGCTGATACATGCAGTAATGAGTGGCGCGACTGAAGTTACTTTAAGCATGGCCAAGGAGGTGTTGGCCAACATTGCGAATAAGGGAACGGCTACTGTTCAAGAGACGACATATCAGAAAGCGATAGGGCATTCATTCACTAGAGAATTTATTGTCAAGACATTTGCCGCAGAACCGACCGAGGAAATAAGCACGTCAAGCGTATATCCAAGAATTAGCCAGGGGCGAAAAATGGATATAAGCGCAATTTCCGTATATGTCGGTCAGCTAGTTACTGACAAATACGGAGCAATCTTAGAAAAGACCCGAGAGCGACATTACAGGTTTAAGGACAGCCTGTTCAAGGCGTACGCGGACGCGCGGCCGTACAAGCTGAAGGTCGAACAGGTCGAGGACGGAGAGTGAAGTCTGCGCTAGGGCGAATGAGGCAGGCCCTTCCTCGGAAAGGGCGTCCAGCTTCATCCCAGGTGCTGCCAAGCGAGCGGGCATGTCGCCCGTTACCGTGGAAACTTCCTTGAGATAGTGGTGCCGCCTAGGTGACTCGAACACCTGACCTACGCATTACGAATGCGCCGCTCTACCGGCTGAGCTAAGGCGGCCCGTGGCGACGCGGGGCCTTGGAGGGGCGCCTGCGTCCGGGGGCGACTATTTAGCGGCTGTCGGGCCGCTCGCCAAGCGACTCTGTTGCGGTGGGGTGATCTGTCGCCGGCGCGGGCCAACGGGGACCGAGCCAGGCGATGGCCAGGCCGCCCAGGATGCAGAGCACGGCGAAGGCGATGGCGGTCCAGTAGACGGGGCCGAACATCCGCGGCGGGGGGCCGGGCTCGGGCTCGTCCGGCGGAGGGGGCTCGGCGCTCAAGGGGAAACTGACGCAGCCGCCGCCGGCGCCGTGCGCTCGATCAGGTTCAGCAGGGCGGCCTCCATGGGCAGGGGGGCGAAGGCCCGCTCGCCGATCTTCGCCCGGGCCAGCGGCCTGGCCACCGCGCGGGACAGGCAGAGCGCGCGCAGGTGGCGCGCCTCGCGGCCGCGCAGCAACAGGGCCAGCTGGCGAGCCGCCCGGGGGGAGTGGAGCAGGACCGCCTCGGCCTTCAGCGCCCGCTCGATCTCGTCCCGCGGCGGGGTGAGGGGTTGGGTCTCATAGATCGCCTGGCGTCGCGCCGAGACGCCCGCGGCGGCCAGGGCGCCTGTCAGATCGCCGGCCGGTTCGGCGGCGGACAGGTGCAGGACCGACCCCCGGAACTCGCCGGCCCGCCCCGCCAGGCCGCGGGCCAGGGCGTCCACGTCGCCATCGGCGGAAAAGACCTGGCGAAAGCCCGCGGCCCGGGCGGCCTGGGCGGTGGCCTGGCCGACCACGAAGACCGGCAGGCCCCGGTCAGGGTCGAGGTCGGCGAACACCCGAACCCCGTTGGCGCTGGTGAAGGCAAGGGCGCCGACGCCGGTCAGGTCGGGGACGACGCCGGCCAGGGGCGCGACCTCCGGCAGCGCCAGGGCCAGGGGCCGGGTGGAGCACAAGCGTGACGTGGTCGTCCTGCGGGATTCCATCACAGTATGGTCGCCTCCAGCGACAGGGTCAGCGAGAGCATCGGCTGATCCGCATTGTCGATGCCGATGCGCATTCCGGTGACGCGAATCCACGGCTTCTGCGTCTCGAGCTTGTGCACGAAGTTGACTACCTGGTCCAGCGGGGCCTTGAATTGCAGGCTGGCTGTGTACTTCTCGCCCTTCGCGGACCGCGTGCGTTTCAGAAGTGCGGTGACCTGCCAGAGGGCGTCTACGAGCTGCGCCTGGTACGCGCGCACGACCGGGGCATCTGGGTGCGGTGGCACGACCTCGTCGACATCCTCGGTGTCGTCGGCGCCGTCGGCCAGGTGCGTGTCCTCGTCAGCGTCGTGCTCGGCGTCGCTGTCGTCACTCTCGACGTGATCCCCACCGGCGTCCGTGTCTTCGTCTTCGTCTTCGGCGTCAGACCGGAAGGGCGGCGTGGAGGGAAAGGGTGGAGTTCTCGGTGGTTGGCGGAGCATGAAAAAAAAAAAAAAACAAACACGGCATAACAAGCGGTACCCGG
>CALEOQ010000167.1 GCA_937910255.1 uncultured Caulobacteraceae bacterium
GTCGCTGTTGCACGCTGTCGCTGTCGTAGCGTGCTACGTCCACGTCCTGATTCTCATCTGTCTTTTTTTTTTTTCAAGCAGAAGACGGCATACGAGCTTACGACGTGACTGGAGTTCAGACGTGTGCTCTTCCGATCTCGCCCGCGGCCACCCCCCGCCGGATCTGCGGCCAGGCGGACTTGCCGTCGCCGCCGCGCGACAGCCAGGCGTCCAGGGCCGCCAGGATCGCGACCAGGGCGGCCAGCCAAAGGACCATGGGCCAGAGGAAGCTCATGCGGCCGCCTTGCGGCGAAGGCCGCCGCCCAGGCGCGCCCCCAGGCCGCTCCAGATGGGGGCGGCCAGCAGCAGGGCGATCAGGGCTGCGCCGAGCGGCCAGGGGAAGAGTTCGGTGGTGACGACCCGGGTGCGGGTGCTGAAGGCGGTCTTCTGGGCCGCATCGATGGCGGCGAAGGCTGCGGTGAGGGCCTGGACGTCGCCGGCCTGGACGAAGCGGCCGTCGGTTTCCTGGGCCATCCGCTGCAGGGCTTCGATGTCCAGGGCCGAGGGGAACTGGCGGGTGCCGACGCGCCGGCCTTGGTCGTCAAAGATGGGGAAGGGCACCATGCCGTTGCGCCCGGCGCCGATGGCGTAGACCGGCGTCCCCCGATGGCGGGCGATGGCGGTGGCCTGGGGCGGGGTCAGGCTGCCGCTGGTGTTGGCGCCGTCGGTGAGCAGGATGACGAACTTGCCCACCGCCGCATCGTCGCCGTCGCGCTCATTCTCCAGACCGGCCAGGGCGATGGCGAGGCCATCGCCGATGGCGGTGCCGTCGTCCAGCAGGCCGATCTGGATGGAGGCCAGCTGATCCTCCAACCAGGCGTGATCGGTGGTGAGCGGGGCGAGCGTATAGGCCCGGGCGGCGAACACCACCACGCCGATCCGGTCGTTGGGCCGCTCGGTGACGAAGGCCTGGATCGCCGGGCGGACGGCCTCCAGCCGGTTGATCGGGCCGTCGGGACCCACATAGTCCTCGGCCAGCATGGAGGTGGAGAGGTCGATGGCCAGCATCAGGTCATAGCCGCGCGAGACCACCTCCTGCCGCTGGTCGGTGCGCTGGGGCCGCGCCAGCGCCAGCGCCAGCAGGGCCAGGCCCACGCACAGGGCGACCATCCGCCAGGGGGCGGCCGGCGTGCGGCTGCGCGGGTTCCAGGCCGCCGCATAGGGCACGAGCCACACCGGGGCGCGGCCTCGCCAGAGCCGCCAGGCGATCACCGCCGGGATCAGGGCCAGCAGCAGCAGGAAGGCCGGGGCGGCGAGCTGGAACTGGCTCATGAGGCGTCGCGCAGGGCGCCGAGGCTGCGGGCGCGCAGGAAGCCCACCAGGGCGGCCAGGGGATCTTCATCGGCGCGCACGACCAGGCGGTCGCCGGGATTGGGCCACCAGGCCGCCCATCGGGCCTCGCGCTCGGCTCGCCAGGCGGCATGGGCGGCGCGGCTGGCCGACGTGGCGTTCATCCAGACCAGCTGGCCGGCGGCGGGGTCATAGGCCGTGACGCCCTGGGCTGTGGGGCCGTCCCGTTCCCAGGCGTCCTCCACCCGCACGCCGATCACCGGATGACGGCGGCGGAAGGCGGCCCATTCCGGCGGCGGAGCGCCGGCCGGGACCTCGCCGAACCAGACCACCAGGGCGCCCTGGGGCGCCTGCTGCGGGATCAGCGGCCAGGGGATGAAGGGCGTGGGCGGCGCAGGGTCCGGCGCCGGGGCGGCGAACAGGGCGGCCAGGGCCGAGAGGATGCGGGCGCGCCGCCGCGTGGGGCTGAAGGCGGTCGAGCCCTCCGGCGTGACGTGCAGCAGGCCGGCCCGCTCGCGGTTCACTACGGCGAGCATCAGGGTGAGGGCGGCGAGCTGGAACAGGACGTCGCGCTTGCTGGCCGCGCCGGAGCCGAACTGAAGCGCGGGATCGTCGCTGACCACGGCGTAGACGGTCAGCTCCCGCTCCTCGACGAACACCTTGCGATAGAGGTCGGCGAGGCGGGCGGTGACGTTCCAGTCCACGTCGCGGATGTCGTCGCCGAACTCGTAGCGGACCACCTGGTCGAATTCCATGCCCCGGCCGCGAAACACCGAGCGATAGCCGCCGGCCAGCAGGGTCTGCACCGATCGCCGGCGCAGCTGCCATTCAAGCCGCCGCAGCGCGGTCTGGGCGCGGGGGTCGATCTCGGGCGGGCGGGCCGTCATCGGACTTCGCGTCAGCCCGGGACGGGAACGTCGGCGAGGACCCGGGCGATCACCGTTTCGGCGCTCAGGCCCGCGGCCTCGGCCTCATAGGTCAGGCCCACGCGGTGGCGCAGGACGTCGTGGGCCACCTCCTGGACCAGGCCCGGCGTCACCTGTTCGAGGCCGCGGATGAAGGCCAGGGCCCGGCTGGACTGATAGAGGGCCAGTGTCGCCCGCGGCGAAGCGCCAAAGGCGAGCTGGCGCAGGCCGGACGTGCCCCCGACAGGGGCCGGCGCGGCCAGGTCGCGTGTCCTGCGGACCAGGGCCAGCAGATAGGCCTCGATCTCCGGCGCCACGAACACCTCGTCGACGCCCTGGCGCAGGGCCAGCAGTTCGGCGCCATTGGAGGCGGCCTCCACCGAGGGCGACCGGGTGGCCGAGCCCCAGCGGCGCAGCATCTCGAGCTCGTCCACATCTGAGGGATAGTCGAGCAGGACCTTGAACAGGAAGCGGTCGGTCTGGGCCTCAGGCAGGGGATAGGTGCCTTCGTGCTCAACCGGGTTCTGGGTGGCCAGGACGAGGAAGGGGTCGGGCAGGGGATGGCGGGTCCCGCCGATGGTCACCTGCCGCTCCTGCATCGCCTCCAAGAGGGCGCTCTGCACCTTGGCCGGCGAGCGGTTGATCTCGTCGGCCAGGACGATATTGGCGAACACCGGCCCCAGGTGCGGGGTGAAGCTGCCGTCGTGGGGGGAATAGACCAGCGTGCCGACCACATCGCTGGGCAAGAGGTCCGGGGTGAACTGGATGCGTTCGAAATCCAGGCCCATGGCCTGGCCCAGGGACTTGACCAGCAGGGTCTTGGCCAGGCCCGGCATGCCTTCCAGCAGGACGTGACCGCCCACCAGCAGGGCGATCTGCAGCCGCTCGACCACCTGCGTCTGGCCCAAGACCGCCTTGCCGATCTCGGCGGACAGACGCGCGGCCCAGGCGGGACCCGGCCGGGTGGCGGACGAGGCGGGCTGCGGGTGACTCATCGGGACCATCCACGCGTTACGGGTACAGCCGGCGCGCCCCATGCGGCGCGCAGGGTCTTCAATTAGAACTACTGGCCGCGCCGCAGAACCCGGCCGTGCCGCTCGTCGGTCACTTCGCCGTCCATGACGGCGGGCTTCCCGTTGACGAAGATGTATTCCATCCCCTCGGAATAGGCGTGGGGCTGCTGGTAGGTGGCCACGTCGCGGATGGTCGCGGGATCAAACACCAGCACGTCGGCATAGGCGCCGGGCCGCAGCACGCCGCGATCCTTGATCGAGAACACCTCGGCCGACAGGCCGCTGGAGGCGTGGATGGCCTGGGCCATGCTGATCACCTCGCGGTCCAGCACATAGCGATGGAACTTGCGCGGGAAGGCGCCATAGGCCCGCGGATGCTCGCCGCCGACGCCGAAGGGGCCGAGCGCGCCGTCGCTGGAGGTCATGGTCCAGGGCTGCTGCATCAGCCGCTCCACATCGCGCTCGTTCATGTTGAAGGAGACGATGCTGGCGCCGCCCTCGATCAGCATGTCGATGGCGGTGTCCAGCGGGTCCTGCAGGTTGCGCCGGGCGATCTCGTCCAGGCGCATGCCGTTGAGCGACGGATCGGGCGCATAGTTGCGGATCATGATGGCGTTGGCGCCGGCCCGGCGCTCCAGATTGGCCACCATCTCCTGGCGGATCAGGGCGCGCTGCTCAGGGTTCTGCAGGCGCTTGACCGTCGCGTCGGGTCCGCCCTCCTGGGCCCAGCCGGGCACGAGCGAGCTCTGCAGGGAGGAGCCGGACGCCGCATAGGGATACTGGTCGGCCCAGATGGACAGGCCCTCGGCCCGGGCGGCGTTGATCATCTCAACGGCCTGCTCCGACTGACCCCAGACGCTTGGGCCAAGCATCTTCATATGGGTGACCACGCCGATGATGCCGGTCTGACGGGACACCTGGATCAGTTCTTCGATGGCGCCCAGCACGCCGACATCATAGCTGGACTCGTCGCGGATATGGCTGATGTGGAAGGCGTCGGGATAGGTGTTGGCCACCTTGGCCAGGGCCACCAGCTCCGCGGTGTCGGAGAACTTACCCGGAATATAGAAGGGACCGGTGGACAGGCCGAAGGCGCCCAGGTCCATGGCCTCCTTGACCTTGGCCTCCATGCTGGCCAGCTCGGCAGGGGTCGGCTTGCGGTTCTCCAGGCCCATCACGTCCCGGCGCACGCCATTGTGGCCGATCATCGGCACGACGTTCACGCCTGGCACATTGGTCTCGATGGCGTCGATCTGCGGGCGAAGGTCGCCAGGCCCGCCGCCGTCGGGATTGATCATCACGGTGGTGATCCCCTGGTAGAGGATCGGCACGGCGGCGGCGAGTTCGGGCGTGCCGATCTCCGGCGCGGCGTGGGAATGGGGGTCGATGAAGCCGGGCGAGACGATCTTGCCCGTGGCGTCGACGGTGGTGGTGGCGGTTGCGGTGGCGGGGATGGCGCCGATCTCGACGATGCGCTCGCCCTTGATCGCCACGTCGGCGGCGCGACCCTCGGCGCCGGTGCCGTCATAGACCATGCCGCCGCGGATCAGGACGTCGTACTCCTGGGCCAGGGCCGTGGCCGAGACCCCCGACATCAGGCTGAGCGCGAGGCCGGCCGCCAGGACGCGGCGGCGAAGGAAGCTCGGCGGGGTCGTGATGCGGTCAGGGGTCATGGTGGTCTCCACGAACTGGGACGATTGGGGCGTCGTTTCCTCTCCAGGCCTTCCGATCAAGATGTGAGGCCGGCCTGGCCGTCGTTATGAAAAGGGCCCCGGGCTTTCGCCCGGGGCCCTCTTAGACTTGGCTAGTATTCGAAGCGCACGCCCACCCGGAACACGCGGCCGAGGATGTCATAGACGCCCTGGCTGGTGGACGGGTTGCCGTAGGCGGTGCCGGCCGGGCCGTAGGCGACAATCTCCGGGTCGCGGTTGAACAGGTTGGAGATGCTGACGAAGGCCTCGGTCTTCTGAAGGACCTTCAGATCGTAGGTCATGGCCAGGTCGACATAGAAGGCGCCGTCGATCTTGTTGTTGTTGATCGTGCGGTTTTCGATGGTCGAGACCGGGCAGCCCGTGGTGCATTCGATGAACGAATTGTCGTAGGTGCTCTCGCTCACGCCACGGCCGGTGACCTGGATGGTCCAGGGATCAGCCGTATAGGTGGCCGTCGCCCGGTAGATGAACTCCGGCAGGGAGATCGAGCCGGCCGTATCGGTCGGGGCGTCGATGCCGTTGTCTTCGTAGTTCTCGAGGTAGTAGGTGCCGACCGCCCGCAGGGCCATGGCGCCGTCGCCGAGGTTGAAGCGGTAGGAGGCCTCCAGGTCGAGGCCCCGGGACTTCTGGACCGCGAAGTTGAAGGGGCTGACCGAAACCTGGCTGATCTGGTTGCCCGACCGGGTGATGGCCGCGCAGTAGGTCTGGTTCCCCTGGAAGCAGCGGTCGACGATGGTGTTGGCCTGCACCGAACCGATCGCGCCTTCGATCTGGATGTCGAAATAGTCGATGGCGGCGGCGAAGCCCGGCAGGAAGGTGGGCTGCAGCACCACGCCGACGCCCCAGGTGTCGGCCAGTTCGGGGTCGAGATTGAGGTTGCCGGTGGTCAGCTCCAGGAACTGGGTGGACTGGTTGTTGTTGAACGGGTCCAGCAGCGTGTTGGTGCGGCTGGTGCCGGCGGCGAACAGTTCGTTGAGGTTTGGCGCCCGGATGTCCCGCGAGCGGGTGACGCGGAAGCGGATGTCGGGGATCGGCGAATAGACCGCGCCCACCTTCCAGGTCGTGACATAGCCCGAGGTGCTGTAGTCGGTGCCGCGGACCGCGGCGTTCAGGTCAAAGCCGTCGGCCAGCGGAATGACGGCCTCCACATAGGCCTCGGTGACGGTGTAGGAGCCGAAGGTCGGGCGATAGTTGCCCACGAACCAGCCCGACTGGAACTCGGTCGGGACCTCGCCGGAGACTTCCTCCTTACGGTGCTCGATACCGGCCGCCATGGAGACCGGGCCCGCCCAGGTGGAGAAGGGGTCGCCGGAGATGTTGGCGGCGGCCACCTGCTGGGTGAAGAACTGCTTCCGCTGCGGATCGCCCAGGATGTAGTCGAGGGCGGCCTGGGAATTGACGCCGATGCCCATGCGGTTGAACGGCACGCAGCCATTGGTCGGATTGGTCAGGGTCGAGCGGCAGACGATGTCGCCGTTCGGGGCGAAGACCGCGTCCTGGGCCAGGGCCAGGCGGGCGTTGTTGGTGATGTCGCGGGCGACCTCGAGGGTGTCGGTCTCGCCCCGCTGATAATAGGCGTCCCAGCGCCAGGCGCGGTCGAAGGCGTCGAAGTCGCCCTCGGCCCCGACCACATAGCGGGTGACGCTGCGCTCATTGTCGGTCTTGCGGATCGGCAGGTCGGCGTTGGTGGTGCCGAGGCTGAAGCTGGCGATGTTCAGGGCCGCCAGCTGCTGGCGGATAGAGGCCGGCAGGAAGGCGTTGTCGGACCGGATGGTGACATTGCCCTGGTTGAACTGCACGCCGGTCCAGCCGAGGGAGGCGTGTTCGTTGTACGAGAACTGGCCGAAGATCTCGATATTGTCGGTGAGGTCGTAGCTGACCCGGCCGAAGAAGCCCTTGCGGCGGTCATCGGCGTTCAGGGACTGCTTGTCGTTGACCTGATTGGCCTGCCAGTCGCCACCGATCATCCAGGGATCGCGGGTCAGACCATAGGCCTGCTGACCCACCACGCCGCCGACGCCGAAGGTCGTGCCACGCAGGGGGGTGTTGACGATGATGCCGCCCGGGGTGGCGTTGGACAGGCCCGCCCCGCTGGTGAGAAAGCGCTCGGGCTGGCCGTTGCCCGGCGCGTAGTTCGGGTTGGTGATGATGTACCAGCCGTCGTTGTTCCAATCCCGCGGCACGCCATAGATGCCTTCGCGATCGACGATCTCGCCGTTCAGCAGCAGATGGCCGCGGCCGCCGGCGAACTCGGTCCCATAGGTCAGGTTGACCCGATACTGGTCGTCGTCCCCATAGGTGGTCTGGCCCGCCTCGACCGAGCCCTTGAAGCCCTGATAGTCGGTGTCGAGGATGAAGTTGACCACGCCGCTGACGGCGTCGGAGCCATAGGCCGCCGAGGCGCCGCCGGTGACGATCTGCACGCCGCTGATCAGGCCCTGCGGGAAGGTGTTGACGTCCACAGCGCCGGTGATGGTGGAGCCGACCGAGCGCTGGCCGTTCAGCAGGACCAGGGTGCGGGTGGCGCCCAGGCCGCGCAGGTTCAGGGCGTTGACGCCCGAGGTGCCGGCGCTGATCGAAGCGTTGGAGGTCTGCGGCGTGGCGCTGCCGACCACGGACGGGATGTCGTTGACGAAGTCGGCGACGTTGGAGGGGGCGGCCGCGAGGATCTCGGTTTCGCTGATCACGGTCAGCGGGGTCGGCGCCTGATAGCCGTCACGGACGACGCGGGTGCCGGTGACCACCACCTCTTCCACGCTGGCGACGCCAGCCGGCGCTGCGGTCTGCGCGCTGGCCGCGCCCGCCGCGGCGACGCCCAGCAGCAGGGCCATGGCCGAAGCGCCGTGGGTCAGGCCCAATTTGCGGGCAGATTGGAGCCCTCGAGCCCGCACGTTGTGCATCTGAAGATTTCTTGACATGACTATCCCCCTCGGAATTGACGATAAGCAGAATGTTCATTTGGCGCCCGGCTTTATTATAATTCGCCGGAACTGCGATGATCTGCGCCCGTATTCATAACGAGGTTGTCGGCCCCCCACCGGAGTGTCAACGCCGGCTCCCCTTCGGAATATTGCAGAGCCTATAACCCTCAGACATAGGTGTGGCGGGGCCGACCGCCGCCGAGACTGGGGGAGGCCTTGGCGGGCCTGCCTTTGCGCGGCATGGCTACAGGGGCGTCTGGCGCCAGGAAATGGCGAGATCGCGCTGGCCACGGAGCGTGTCGCGCCCGATTCCAGGCGGTGGAGCGATAGTTTTGGGGCGCCGCCAGGACGTCTTGACCTGTCCAGGCCAAGCCATGACGTCAGGCTATTGATCGCGCAATATTCGGAAGGGTCGTCTTGATTGACACTAATGTCGCAGGACTGACACCCTTCCCGAGGGCCGGAGCAAGACATTTTCGGCGCCGGGGCGTCCGCACGAAGAGTCGGGCAGTCATCCTGTCAATATTTAGCGCATGACCCGGACATGACCGGGAGGCGGGCGTCGCCGACCCCGTCCACCCGGTCCGGCCGGCCCTGATTTGAACAAGGATCTGACATGAAGACGCCCTCTGGTTTCCTCCGCCGCCGGGTCCTGGCGGCGGGCCTCGCACTCAGTCTGATGTCGGGAGTCTCAGGCCACGCCCTGGCCCAGGAGTATGATGTCCTGATCCGCGGCGGCCTGCTGTTCGATGGCACGGGCGCGGAGGGCCGCGCCGCCGATGTGGCGATCAAGGGCGACCGCATCGTCGAGGTCGGCGAGATTCCGGCGACCGCCACCGCCGCCACCGTGGTCGACGCCACCGGCAAGTATGTATCGCCGGGCTTCATCGACACCCATTCCCACGCCGCGCCGGGCATCGAGACGCCGGAACTGGCGCCGGCCATCTCGGTCCTCACCCAGGGGATCACCACGGCGATGATCAATCCGGACGGCGGCGGCCCGGCCGACCTGCGCCCGCAGGTGGCGGCGATCGAGACCAACCGGCCCGGCGTCAATGTCATCCCGATGATCGGCCACAATGGGGTGCGGCGCGAGGTCATGGGCCTGGAGAACCGCAAGCCGACGCCGGCCGAGTTGGCCGAGATGCAGGGCCTGGTGCGGCAGGCCATGACCTTCGGCGCGCTGGGCATGTCCAGCGGCCCCTTCTATGTGCCGGGCAAGTATTCCGACACCGCCGAGATCGTCGCCCTGGCCAAGGTGGCTGCGGAGTTCCCGAACGCCTTCCACACCAGCCATATCCGCGACGAGTCCAGCTATGACATCGGCGTGCTGGCCTCGGTGGCCGAGCTGATCGAGGTCTCGCGCCAGACCGGGATCATCGGCGTGGTCAGCCATATGAAGATGCTGGGCCCCACCGTCTGGGGGCAGTCCGACGACGCGATCAAGATGATCGACGCCGCCCGGGCCGAGGGCCTGTCCATCTGGGCCGACCAGTATCCCTATGCCGCCTCCAGCACCGGCCTGTCGGCGGCCCTGATCCCCGGCTGGGCGCAGGAGGGCGGCCAGGAGGCCCTGTCCAAGCGCCTGCAGAACCCCGAGCAGCGCGCCCTGATCCGCGAGGGCATGGTCGAGAACCTGGCCCGCCGGGCCGGCGCCAACGCCATCATGATCTCGAGCTACAGCGCCGATCCGTCGCTGGAGGGGATGCGCCTGGACGAGATCGCACGGCGTAACCTGCAGGACCCGCTCGACACCGCCATCGATCTGCTGATCAAGGGCGGCGCCGGCATCGTCTCGTTCAACATGAATGAGGACGATCTGGAGCTGCTGATGAAGCAGCCCTGGATGATGACCTCGTCTGACGGCGCCCTGGTGACCTTCGGCGAAGGCGCCGAACATCCCCGGGCCTATGGCGCCTATCCCCGCAAGCTGCGGCGCTATGTGATCGAGCGCGAGGTGATCAGCATGGCCCAGGCCATCCATTCGTCCAGCGGCCTGCCGGCGCAGGTGTTCTCTATCCCCGATCGCGGCGTGATCAAGCCCGGCTTCTACGCCGCCGTGCTGGTCTTCAACCCCGAGACGGTCCGGGACGCGGCCACCCATCACAAGCCGCACGCCTAGCCTCAGGGGCTGGG